>CAZQXF010000021.1:15869-17674 GCA_964596975.1 uncultured Thiotrichales bacterium
ATTGGCCACTGCCCTACTGCTGGGTCTGCCTCTGGTTTTTCTGCTGATTGCGCTGTGGCAGTGGCGCCAAAACCGAGCTGACAATGCCTGAGCTACCCGAAGTTGAAACCACCCGCCGAGGCATCGCCCCGCATCTGCTCGACCGGCGCATCGACAAGGTGGTTATTCGCAACCCCAATTTGCGTTGGCCGATTCCGCCGAGCCTGACCCGGCGCCTGCGCGGACTGCACATTCACACCATCGACCGGCGGGCAAAATATCTGTTACTTGATGTCGGCAAGGGTACCTTGATCCTGCACCTCGGCATGTCCGGCAGCCTGCGCCTGACCGAGCATGGCGCGCCATACAAAAAGCATGATCACTTTATTCTCGAACTGGATTCAGGCATGAGCTTGCGGCTGCACGACCCACGCCGCTTCGGCGCAGTGCTATGGCATACCGGCGCAATTGACGAACATCCCTTGCTCGCCGAACTGGGTCCCGAACCGCTGCAGGATGAGTTCGATAGCGAGTACCTGTGGCACAGTTGCCGTGGCCGCAAGACGGCGATCAAGCAACACGTCATGAACAGCAAGGTGGTCGTCGGGGTTGGCAACATCTACGCCAATGAAGCCCTGTTCATGGCAGGCATTCACCCGAAGCGCGCCGCCGGACGCATCTCACGCCAACGCATCGATCAATTGGCGACCAGCATCAAAGCCGTATTGGCCAGCGCCATCGAACAGGGAGGGACAACACTGCGCGACTTCGTTCACGCCGACGGCGAGCCCGGCTATTTCAGCCAGGAACTGCTCGTCTATGCCAAAACGGGAGAACCCTGCTATCATTGCCGCGCACCAATTAGACAAATAGTGATCGGCCAGCGTTCAACTTTTTACTGTAGCCATTGCCAAAGGTAAGTTGGGAAAAACGCGGTGTAACATAAAAACAGCCGACGCTCAGGAACGACGGACACAGCGATATTTGCGTATTCGCCAAGCGGCCACAAGCCGGCAGATGGATCTCAAACAATAAAAAATGATAGCTGACCCGACGAGGCACAACGCCCATGGGTTGCACAGTGAGAGGGGTTCCGAACATGCACGGGCACAAAACTACGCATGACATTGCGTCCATACGCCAGAAAATGCCGACATCAACCGGCAACTACTGGGTCACCTGGGCGGCAACACTGATTGTTGCCGCACTGATTGTATATACATTTCATGAGCTGGCCGAGCAGCACGTCCTCTATGCCTGGGGCGCAGTACTTGCCAGTCTGGCCACGGTCCGCCTGCTGATCGCGGTTTCAGCGAGCGACATCAGCGCCAAAAGACATCAGCTATATACCGCGATCTCCATTGCCATGGGCTTTGTCTGGGGCGCGGCCAATGTGCTTTTCTTTCTCGAAGGGCAACCGGTCTATACCCTGTTTCTGCTCACTGTATCCATGGCTCTTGTCTCGGTATCACTGGCTATTCGCAGCGCTTGGGCCTATCTGCTATTCACCCAGCCAATTGTCCTGCCAATCATCTACATGCTTTTATTCCATGGCGGCACGCTGGAGTCGGAACTGGCCGCACTGACTGCCGTCTATAACGTCGTCCTGTTGGTCACAGCCTTCAACCTGAGCCGCATCGATGCGGCACTGCGACAAGCCAAACTCGAAGCCGAACAGGCCAACGCAGCAAAGTCGGAATTTCTAGCCAATATCAGCCATGAAATCCGCACACCGCTTAACGCCATCATTGGCACCGGCCACCTGCTGCAACAAACACAGCCATCGCCCTTACAGAGCATCTACCTGCAAACGCAAGCAGCATCGT
>CAZQXF010000022.1:0-17286 GCA_964596975.1 uncultured Thiotrichales bacterium
GGCGATGGTGTTCCTTCCTATATGGATACCGACGAGAAAACCGAGGTAAAACTGTCCGGCAGCGCGGTGCTCGGCGACTCTGACACCAAGTCCGGCGGTGGCAGCGGCAGCCTCACCTTGCCCTTCATCGGCATCCTTGGTGGCTTTATTGCAGGGTTCAGACGCCGCATCCGCAGTCACTGAGCCCCACTCGGAGACAGGGGGTGCTTCTGCCCCCTGTCTGATCGCCAATGCGCACCTCCCCCCCCGCTGGTTCTCAATTTCCAGCGCGCGACAGTTTTCTTGCCAACATCATCACAGTTTTATTCTCTCGGGCGGAATTCCGCCACAAAGATGCAACCCAAACATGGTCTCGTCACGCTAAACCCGTTAGCTTGCAACATAAAATATCATCTAATCAAACACTTAGAGTGCCAGGTAGCTTCCGTTGAACATGGATAACAAAATAAAACAATTCCGGGTCGTGTTCAGAGGCAAGATCGCCAAGAAATTCTCTCGCGGCGAAGTCTCGAAAACGCTGGGAAAAATGATTGGCAAGTCTCCTGCGAGTCTGGCACCCATTTTTGCGGGCGAGCAAAAAATATCCTTCAGCAAGAAGCCACTTGATTTCCAGACGGCTGTCAAACTCAAGGTCAAGCTACTGCGCCTTGGCTTGGTGACGGAAATTCAGCCATGGAAAAAAACCAGCGACGAAGCCCCACCGGTACAACCTCCAGTCAGGGCAGCGGTGGCCGAACAGAAAAGCGATATCACGCCTCCCCCTCCGGCCGCTGAAGAACCCGCTCAGGCTGAAGCGCCGGACACCGAAGTCACCATCGCCGCTGACAAGCCAGAAGAGACTGGCACCACTGAAGCATTGGCTGATACTGAACCATCTGCGTCGTCCGCCACACAACAGGCGGCTGTGGAAGCAGACACATCGGAAAGCGACGATCATGTCACCTCAGCGGGCGAGCCAAGCACGGAAGAAACCGCCACGGGTGTTTTGCTGGAACGCCTGGAAGAGCCACCTCGTGATGTCACCATTATCAATGCTGACGATGAGGAAGCGGATGAGGCTTCGACCAGCGAAACCATTTTCCATGAGCACCCCTATATCCAGCCCTGGTGGAAACGTATTTTCTCGTGGTGGACATCGGGCATCGCCGTTGTATTGATTGCGGTGCTGGGTTACTGGGTCTACACCTTGACGACATTTACCGCATCATCGGCGGCTCAGGTCATCGAAAATCATCTCGCGACGAAAAACCTCAGCATGATCGGGCTGATCGATATCGACAAACTCAAGACAACGGCCAGATGGATGGATGTCGATGCAGCAGATTATGAACCACCCGTTGACCTTGCATTTCTCGAAGATCTGGAAATCGATCTGGCGGAGGATGTCTCCAGTATCGTGATCAGTCAGCATGACGTCGACGGGCACTACCCCACCACGATGGTACTCCTCGGCCGCTTCGACGAGGAAAAAATCCGCGCCACGCTGGAAACCCGACTACATGCCATGCGCGACGAAGACAGCAAGAACCGTCTGCTGTTTGACGTTGGCAGTGATCCCGGTTGCCGTAAGAAATTAGGTATCCACATCGACCACAATGAGATCATCCTGACTTCAGCAGACTTCTTTGCGAAAGCCTATACACTGATTCATGAATCGTTCGATGGAAAGCCGGCAATGTTGAAGGCGTGGCGAGAATATCGTGAACACCATCCAGTGAGCTTCAACATCATGCAGGCCGACGCTTTGTCCTATGACGCCGAAGAAATCATCGAAGGCATGATCCCGCAGATCGATCTCGACGAGGTCGAAGAACTTCTGCTTGGCGTCGATATCTCCCATATCCTGACTGGAGAAGCGCTTGTGTCAATGCTGATCCGATCTTCCGATCAGCAGATGCTCGACGCAAGCGCCAAGGCACTGATGACATCTTCACCTTTTGGCCAACCCGCCAGGCTGGACGTAGTGCCGGGGCGTATCGAACTCGATGCACCATTGACACGAGAAAATGCCAGCCCCAAACTGCTGCAAAAACACTCCCTGCTTGGAATCTGCCCGGACTGAGTTAGACACTGATGTCGAAATTGCCACGGCCATCCCTGGCCGTGGCAGCACTCAGAAAATGGCCAGAAACTGTAGTGAAATCCGGTCGTCCATGCCGCCGAGAATCTGATTCGGTACCGCAGCACTTGCGAGACCCGGTGCTTCAGCATCCCGCGCTTCATAGTTGATGATCAGGCGCGATTTCTTGTTGAAGAAATACTGCGCCCCCAGGGTGATTGTCTCGAACTTGCGCTCTTTTGCCGCAACGTTGGTCACACGGTTGAGCGTATCGTAACGCAGGTCGAGCTCCCACTTTGGCGTCACCGCATACCCGGCATGCAGATACCAGCCATCGGCCTCACCTTCAGGCTCGACATTGAACGAAGCGACAGCGGTGCCAGCATTGTTTTTTGCCCCGGCCACGGCACCGCCGTCGGTACCATTGAAGATCATGCCATCAGCTGCGATATATTCACCCGCTGCCCGCCACTTGTTCTTGCGGAAGGTAAAACCCGTTCCCCAGCGTGTACGGTCGTACTCTCCGGCACCTGCGCCGGTAAGTGTGCGTTTACCATCCTGCCACCATGCCAGTAGCTTCAAACCCTGGCGTCGACCGCCCTTGCCACCATAGATCAGCTCGGAAGACCAGTACAGATAGAGATCCTTGTTGTCATCGTTGTCGGCGCGATCAATGCCGTTACCGTTACCAATCATCGCCGCATAGCTGTGTTCCCAATCTCCTTTGCGGAAAATATCGAACACTTGAACGCCGATGTCACGGAAGGCGCCCAGCGCGCCGTTGGGGCGGTTGGCATCCTGCTTGTCAGAGCCATCACCATCGAAAAAGCGTTCGAGCAATAGCATGTTCGATACATTGGTGAAATTGATGTAGTCAAAAACATGAATTGCCTGCAAGCCTTCTTCACTGCCAGGATACTTGAACTGACCTATCCGGATTCTCGCACCAGGAAGATGATTCAGTGTCACACTCGCATCGGTCAGACGCACACTGCCACCTCCCTGCCTTGTAATGCCATTGTTGCCAGCTTCGGCGAGGAAGAAATAATTGACCTTACTGTCCAGCGGCATGCCTGTACCACGGACGCCGATACGGGCGCGGCGCAGCTGAAATGTGGAGCTGGTTTTCAGATCGGGGCCAATCTGATTGAAAATGGCCTCCTGGCCTTTCCAGGGGCCAGCAGCCAGATCGCTGCCATCGGTATCTTGATATTCTGGCTGGATGAAACCCCAGAGCTTGGCACGCGGGGCTGCCCCTGACGGCTCGGTGCCCTGGAGCGCGAGCCAGTTGGCCGCTTGTGATTCACCTGCCAGCATCATGCCTGACAGCAGCGCCAGCATGGCAGCTGAACGATATTTGGATACACGGATTCTCATTGTTCCCTCCTCGGGATCTTGTGGTGGTGTTTTCTCATGGATTTTTTGAGGGCCAGCAGCCGTCACGGCTTGATCAGAACATAGCCCTGATCGATCAGATCGATGATCCTGACGACGCCCGCCGATACCTTGACGGCATGACTGTTCAGCTCAGGTGCATGACCGAGCTTCTTGCTCATCGCACTGATCGTGTTGCTACAGGCAGAAAAACGCACCTCATGGTCAGCTAATCCCTGAATGCGTGCTTTATTGGCGTTGTCGGCAAACAGCAGGCGCAGCCCGGGCCCAAAGGCAACGATCTCGATATCGACCTTGTCAGTGCCATAGTGCTTGATCAGATTGTTCGCCACATTCAATACCAGGGTCTGCTTGAACGGGTTCGGATCACTGATTTGCAGGACGATCCGTTTTTCGGCAAAAGGCTTGTTATCGGTATCGGCAAACGCAGGCATGGACCAGGCTATCGCCAACAGCAAGACCAGGAACAGGCCTGGAATCCCCTTCTTCATTGTTTTCATCGATGTTCATCTCCGGTGGTTGAAATGTAAATGTCCGGCCTGCGGGTTTGCATCCTGCAGGGCAGTGACGAAGAGAAATGAAGCAGGAGCGAGGAGCCACACCATGTCAACGCTTTCCCATCGCCAGCATCGCCCCGCGGGGCGGACTGTCTGGGAGATGACCAACCGCCATGTTTTATTCCCTATCGGTAGAATTTAAATCCTATGGAATAAATCCCGTTCCTGATGCATCGTAAGGGGTACTGTTCGTGGGAATATAGAGACCATGCTTTCGCTCAATGCAATCATCATCCGTAAAAAACTGGGCACTATGCGCCCCAATCTCTACCGCATGGCGTATGCCTGGTGTGGAAACCGCGAACTTGCAGACGACCTGGCACAGGAAACCATCGTCAAGTCACTGGAAAAATCGCACCAGCTCAAGGACATCGAAAAAATATCTTCCTGGTGCTATCGCATACTCCATAACTGCTGGCTCAGCCACCTGCGTAGCCTCAAGCCGAATGTGGATATCGATGAGATCGTACTCACCTGTGAGGACTGCCCGGAAAAAAACTACCGTGACATGGTGGCGAGTGAAGCGATTCAAGTGGCTATCTCCCGGCTTCCCTCGGGACAAAGAAAAGTGCTGATGCTGATCGACCTGGAGGGCTTTTCCTATCGCGAAGTAGCCGATATTCTCTCGATTCCGGTTGGTACGGTCATGAGTCGCATCTCACGCGCCCGCGCCGCATTGGAGAAATCACTGGCATCCTTTCGGGATCGCGAAAACGGGACGGTGACGAAGCTAAGGAGCATTCGATGAATCTAGGACAGGACATCACTGACAGTCAGCTACATCTATACGTGGATGGAGAGCTGGACCCTTCTGAAAACGAACGTATCCTGAAGGCTATCGAGCACGACGATGCCATCAGGGCACGCGTCAGCCAGCTGCAGTATCTCAAGGCACTGGTAAAGAACCAGTACCCGCTGGAAAGAAAACACGCTATACCCCATGCATCAAACAGCAAGACAATGTCCTGGTTCAGCATTGCAGCTTCCATCATTGTGCTCACTGCGGGCATGATTCTGGGCTGGATGGGACACGGCCTGAGCACCAATAACAGCAGCATCGCAGACACATCGCGGACAACAGATCATGCTGCCATCGCGCAAAGTAACAAGGTTCTGTTACACATCGACGACAGCGATCCCGGAAAACTCCAGGCACTCATCGGCTATACCGAAGCACTGTTGGAAAATAACAGTGAAAACCTCAAGGTCGAAGTGGTTGCCAATGCCAGCGGCCTCGATATCTTCCGTAGCGGCCCCGGTCCGGAAAAAGCACGACTACGAAAATTGACCAAGGAGTATAGCAATCTGGAGTTATTCGCCTGCGCCAACGCCATTGCCAAGCTGCGCGAAAAAGGTGTCAAAGTCGATCTCATTCCGGAAGCGCATACGGGTGCAACCGCATTGGAACACATCATCCAACGCATGCAGGAGGGTTGGCAATACCATAAGATCTGAATAGTCAGGACTGAATAGACAACCACTACCGCTACGTTAGCGATGGAACCGGAGCACCCCCAAATTGTCGAACTGGCCAGCATAACAAGCGGAAACGGCTAGTGAACAAACAACGAACCAGCAACGCCGACATATACAGCAATACCACAACCCTTCTTCGCTTTATTACAGCGGGAATCGTATTCGCGCTGTTCACCATCTCTTCCGGCGCAGACGAAACTCCAGACTGTCTGACCTTGACCTTCGAAGAAGCATTCGACGCTGACAATACTGCCCACGGCATCCCGGCCGGCTGGAAAACCAGCTATATCTGGGGGAATGACATCGCCATCAACAACGAGTTGCAATATTACCTGCAACCGGACAAGAATCAGCCGTCACCATTTCGTATCAGACAAGGGGTACTGTCTATCATTGCGCGCCCGTTATCATCACACCTGCGTGATACCTTACCCGCTGGGAGGCAATTTACTTCCGGCCTGATCAGCACCGAAAACCTGTTTGCACAGAAATACGGGCGTTTTGAAATCCGTGCAAAAATGCCGCAGGGACGAGGCTTATGGCCAGCCTTCTGGCTACTGCCAAAATTTGATCAATGGCCTGAAGGCATCGCTGTTCTTCCTGAAATCGATGTGGTTGAATTTCTCGGCCACCAGCCAACCACACTCCATACAACTGTCCATAGCAACCAAAGCGGCTCGCTCAAATCGCGCGCACACGAACATCAAAGCAAGACAGACCTGACCGCCGCCTTTCACGACTATGCCGTAGACTGGGACGCAACGGAAATCCGCTGGTATCTGGACGGCAAGCAACTGGCCGTGGAAGCAACACCCAGAGACCTGAGACAACCGATGTACCTGCTGATCAATCTGGCAGTTGGCGGCAACTGGCCAGGAAAACCCGATGCCAATACGCGGTTTCCGGCGCATTTCATGATTGATCGGGTGCGGGTTTATCAGATCGATGCAAAATGCCGGAGACGGCAACGCAAATAGGCGCTCAGGTTTCGGGGCTGCGATCTTCCACGCTGGCTACTTCACGTTACAAGTGCCGGTACGTTTTTTTCCTGCTCGGCAGGAACAGCATTCATCCACTGCCATGCGGAAGCTACGATCTCTTCAAGATCCGTGTAACGGGGCTCCCAGCCGAGCACACCCAGCGCCTTGTCGGCTGAGCCGATCAGTACCGCAGGATCTCCCGGGCGGCGTGCGGAGGCACGATAGTCGATCGCGACGCCGGTCACCCGCCGGCAGACGTCGATGACATCCAGTACGGAAAAGCCGTTGCCGTTTCCCAGGTTGTACGCCTCGGCCCCGGTTTCTGTCGTGTCGAGCAAACGATCCATCGCCGCCAGATGGGCCGCACACAAGTCCGTCACATGAATATAGTCCCGCACACAGCTGCCATCAGCGGTATCGAAATCGGTGCCGAAAACCTCGAGCCCTGTTGCCGCGGGGTTTCCACCCCGAATCACCCGCTGCGCTTCTTCCAGCACGAGCGGAATCAGGTGCGTTTCCGGATCATGCCGTTCGCCCAGGCGCCCATCCGGATCGCAGCCCGCCGCATTGAAATAGCGCAGCGCAATGCTGTTCAATCCATAGGCCTGAGCATAGTCAGCGAGTACCCTTTCGACCATGAGTTTGCTCTGGCCATAGGGATTGATCGGGCGCTGGTCGGCATTTTCGGTAATCGGCATTGTTTCCGGCACACCATAGGTGGCACAGGTCGATGAAAATACAAACTTGTCGATACCGTGATCGAGCATGGCATTGAGCAGGTTCATCGAACCGGCGACATTGTTGTAATAATACTCCCGTGGATGCTGCATTGATTCACCGACATAGGCCAATGCCGCAAAATGCATGACCACATCGATCTGAAAGCGTGACAGTACATCGTCGATCGCAGCGGGATTCAGCAAATCTCCGACAACCAGATCGGAACACAATACTGCGTCTGCAAACCCTCTCGACAGATTATCAAACACAACAACCCGATGGCCATTTTCCAGCAGCAGCTTCACCATGTGCGAGCCGATATAGCCAGCGCCACCGGTAACCAATACAGTTTTTTTCATTGAGACAAACCCGCTTGATGATGATTTATGAAAGTGCCGTTCCCAGCTTGTGGAATTTCTGCGGCAGGCACATCGTATGGTGCAATAACCGCCGGTATTTCAACCAGCCGCAGCAAGGCAACCGGCAATGCGATCTGGAGCATCCAGAACAGGCTGCGATCCACCATGAAATAAGCCTCGGTCATATTGCTGACGAGGTAGGCGGCCTGAAAACCAATAACGAGGATCGCTGCCATCAACTGTGGAGCCCGCAGATAGACTGCGATCGCCTCGATCTGCAACTGCAATACAAACAGGATCGCCAGGCCGGTGACGAGCAAGCCAAGCTGTGAAGCCACCTGAAAAAAACCGTTGTGAGCATGGTATGCCGTCCAGGTGATATTGAGCAGTGACTGCTGCCACTCGCTCTCTGGCGTGGGTGACCAGATGGTGCCATAACCTGTGCCTGTCCACGGATGATCGGCGATCAGCAGCCTGACTGCCTGCCATATTTCCTCTCGCCCCGTCAGATCGGCAGAGCGTCCAAGAACGGAAAACAGTGCCGACAGATCAACGCCCTGAACAAAGAGCACGCCCACAACGCCAAACAGCAGCAACAACATGATGCTACCGAACCCAACCATGCCGATCCTCGCGATGAAAAAAAAGGCGCCCATGATGCTGATGCCGACCACCACTGCAACCAGCGAAGTTGCCGAATGACTTCCCAACAGCATCAATGGCGTGACACCTATTCCAGCCAGCAACAACAGCCGCCGCGCCCATTGGCGGACTGCTGCAAGAATCACAACCAGCATGAGTGACAGAACGGCCGCGGAAAACCCGAGCGTATTCTTGTCTGGAAAAACCCCCTTCCAGACGCGCTCGCCTTCATAGGTCTGGATGCCGAGGTCCGGCAGCAGTACCACCGTCAGCAGTGACATTACCATCAAAAAACCCAGAATACTCGCCAGCAATGTCACCAGAAAATCAAAACGGAATCGATAGCCAAGATAAAAAGCGAGCAACGTGGTGCCGATAAAATGTACGCCACGCCGCAGCGTGAGCGCCGGATCGATAGACCATAGAAACGAGGCCGCGACGGCCGCAAGGATCAACATTAATAGCAGCCGATAACGAAACAACCAGGCCAGCCATTGCAGCTTGTCGTCATAACCGAGCTTTACCAGCGCCCATGCGTACAGCAGCAACCAGCTTCCGGTTACTACCTTCGCAGTCGAACTTTCCCCGGCGATAAAAGCCAGCAGCTCAGCCACTGCGCCCGTTCCAAGTAACACGGCAACGGTAGCCGCAGCAACATCGAACCACGAAACGGCTTGCTGCTGCGTGTTTGCGGCTGCATCAGTCACTGGCGGACCACCATGCTAATCGTGCTGTTCTGCAATTCTTGAGAATCAATTCCCCTGCACCTCCCGGCGGACAGCGATCATCAGATACCCAGCCAGAAATGCTTCAGCAACCAGTATTCCCAGCACCGAATAGGCAGGCCCCCACACTGCCAGGAAAATCGTCACCGCCGCGATACTGAGCATTGCGCTGTACACCGTTCCCATTGCCAGCACGCGAAAACGCTTCAAGGCCTGTAACATGCCACTGGGCGTCACCACCTGCGCGGTAAAAAATGTCACCGCACACCAAGCGGCAACGATCCAGCCCATGGGCACATCGCCATAACGGTTTGCGTACAGAAATTCATTGATGGGTGACCACAGTAACTGGAGGAACAGCGCGAACAGCAACACGCCGAGCAGCATTACCCAGGCTGATGTTGTTTGAATACGGTGCAGTGATGCACGGTCGTGTCGCGCAATCGCCACTGCCAACTCCGGCCGCATCACACTCAGCCAGGATTGCAGGCCGATCCTGATCGGCCCGAACAATACGAAGCCCGCCGCCAGAGGCGCATAGGCAGCAGCACCGGAAAACAGCGTGACGATAAAGCTGTGCGCCTGCGCCGCGATCAGGGTGGTGACGGCACCGATCAACGCCCAGCGTGACTGTTGCCAGATCACCCCATAGCGCCCGAGCGAGCGCCAGCGCCGAATGATTCTGACACGCCCTGCGGCCAGCAAACGGAATTCCAGGAAAATGGCCGCAAGGTTGCCCAGCGCCAGCGCAGCAAGTACCAGCGCCAGATTCAGTTTCGAACCCTGCATGCCACCCAACAGGAGAACCAGCAATGCGCTCAGCACATAGGTGATATCCGCGTAGAGTGCCGTCTGCGGAGATTGACGGGCAAAAGCGAAGCTGCGCGAATATTGTCTTGCTGCATATGATGCAACAAAAACACTGAAGCCCAGCATCGTAGCCAGTGGAAAATGCAGCCATAGCGTGACCAGCAGGGTAATGAGCAGCACGCCGCCGACCAGCGCCAGATTGACCGTCGATAGCAAGGTCTCAAGAAAACGTCGCTTTGCCCATTGGCTCACACCCGGGGTATAGACGGATACGGGTGTCCCCGCCAACGCCGCGGTCAGTGACGCGCCCAAGACTGCTGCCACGAACGCAAGCGCGAATATGCCATAGTCCTGTGGTACGAACTCCCGCACGAGCACGATATTGAGCCCGAAATGAAACAGGCTGAGCAACCCCTGACCAGCCAGTGCAGTGGCATACTTGCGCACCACCTTGCCACGTTTCCCTTCTTTAAACCCCTTCTGTCCCAGCGTTTCTTGCGGTACAGCGCTCACAACCCCTGCACCGTCATGCCCTCGATCCGAGCAGAAAATTGCGCATCAAGATCGCTGCGAGCACCCACGGTTCGACCAGATATCGATGTGCAAAGCGACGCGGATTTTCCAACAACCGGAAACTCCACTCCAGCCCGCAGCGTCCCATCCAGCGTGGCGGCGATTGCACCGCACCGGCGACATATTCCATGCAGGCACCCGATGCCAGAATCGCAGGCGAATGCAACAACGCCGCGTTGTCATGAATCCAGCGTTCCTGAACGGGAGTTCCCATCCCTACCAGCAAAAGATCGGTTTCGTTCGTATTGATCTGATCAATCACTTCCTGGTTTTCCAGACTCCCGGCTGTGCTGTCGAAATAGCCATGATGCCCGGCGATGGCGAGTCCCGGCAGGCGTTCACGGATTTTTTCCAGCGCCGCAGAGAGAGTTTCCGGCGACTGGCCAAGAACAAACACGCGCCAACCGTTGTCGCAAGCACGCTGCAGCAATGGCCAGATAAAGTCGACGTAGGTCAAACGATGCTCCCGATCGACCGCATGGCCGCCGAGCTTGAGCAGGCCGATCAATGGCATGCCATCTACCAGGACGACACTCCCGCGGTAGTATTGTCGCAGTTGCTCGCTGCGAAAATACTCATGAAGTGAATGCAGGTTGTGGTACAGCACCCTGACGCTCACGCGCTCCCGTATCGCGGCCTGCACCAAGCCGAGATAATCCTCAAGTGTTCCGGGATGGAGTTGAAAGCCGAGAAGGTTCACCGCCGGAATATGTTTTTCCTGCCACGCCATATCTGGCCTGGCAATGGTTTCACCCTGTCGAGTCATGGCGTAGCCAGGGGATTCATCAGTATGCGTTGTCATCGACCCATCCTCCCACGGCGGTGCGCAACAATATTTTTATGTCCAGCCACAATGACCAGTTTTCGATATAGGCAATATCGTAGGCAATCCTCGCCTCCATCTTGTCCAGGGTATCGGTTTCCCCCCTGAAACCATTGATCTGCGCCCATCCGGTAATACCCGGTTTAACGCAATGTCGTTCGTCGAGACCCTCGATCAGGCGCTTGAAATGGTCATCAAGCTGCACGGGGTGCGGTCTCGGCCCCACCAGCGACATCTTGCCCTCGAGCACATTGAACAACTGTGGTAATTCGTCGAGGCTGGTTTTTCGCAGCAAGCGGCCAAGCCGTGTGACCCGCTTGTCATGCTTGGTCGCTTGACGAAACCGTTGGTTCCCTGCGCTGTCATGATGCATGGTGCGAAACTTGTAAACCATGATCGGCCGCTTATTGAAACCGTAGCGTCGCTGGCGGAACAGCACCGGACCGGGACTGTCGAGTTTGATCAATATTGCGATCACCACGAAAACCGGGGCCAGCAGGATTACCGCAAACAGAGCCAGCAGCCGATCTTCGAACCACTTGGCAATCGCCGCCCAGCCAAAAGTCGGCAGCTCCTTGAGCTTCAACAGCGGCATTTCCTGAAGCAGCGAGAGATTACCGCCGTTTGACATGGCTGACGATCCAGCAGGCCCTCTGACGGGGTCCCAGGTAAGCGACAAACTGGCTGGCAAGGATGCCAGCTTGCGGCGCAGATCATCGACAGAGATCGCTGCATCCAGCGGCAAAGCGATGACAATATGCTGCACCCTGCCCTCACGGACATGGCGCTCAATATCATCGATGCCGCCGAGCAGCGACACGCCCGGAAGCGCCGCCAGACGGTGTTCGCTGCGATCATCGAACACGCCGACAAGGTAGCACCACTGGTCTTCAGGGTGCGACAGCAGCTGCTCGATGAATTTTCTCGCCACCGCCCCGGTGCCAACGACAGCCACGCTTTCTCCGAGCAATCCCCGACGTAAGCCTGCACGAACACCCCAGGTCAGCAGGAAGCGACCCAGCCACATCGAAGTGAGCGAAACAGCGACAACCATCGACAACCATAGCGGATCGACAGCCTGGCTCGCCGGCATCCAGACGAAAACAGCTGACATCACAGCAACACTGACCGGCGCGACAACAAGGAAACGCAAGGCCGATCCGGACCATCGTGTCAAACGACCGATACGGTAGAACCCGAACTGCCACAAGGCCAGTAGCATCGACCCTGCAAAAAACAGTACCCAGAGCGTCGCGGCACTGCCATGGGCAGCATGATGGTAGTGGTCGGCAACGACGATCGCCAACACCATGGCAAGAATATCAAGCCCTGCCTGCAAACCCGCGATGACACTGGCAGAAACAACACGACGTGTCGTCGACAAGCCGTTGTGCATTCGCCGCATCGTCGGCGAATATGCCTCCGCCCGGTATTCAGAAATGCCGTCCTGCACAATATCGAGTGAATCGCTCATCGAAGGTTTCCGCCAACTTCAATACTGTTCAGACCACTGCCGCCAGCTTTCGCATCTCATGAGGACTTTCAATCAGCTTGCGGAAATAGTCGATGGTCTGCTGCAACCCCTCTTCAAGACGCGTACTCGGCTGCCAGCCCGTCATTTTCTGCGCTTTTTCAATGTTTGGTTGCCGCTGCCTGGGATCGTCCGCCGGTAACGGCAGATAATTGATCGTCGAGCTGGAGCCGGTCAGTCGAACAACCGTTTCGGCCAATTCTCCCACGGTGATTTCATTGGGATTTCCCATGTTCACCGGGCCGGTGAAATCATCCGGCGTGTCCATCACCCGCGACACCAAATCGACCATGTCATCGACATAGCAGAACGAACGGGTCTGGCTGCCATCCCCATACACGGTGATCGGCTCATTGTTCAACGCCTGGATAATGAAATTCGACACCACACGCCCATCATCCGGATGCATCCGCGGTCCGTAGGTGTTGAAAAACCGCCCGACCTTGATGTTCAGACCATGCTGACGGTGGTAATCGAAAAACAGCGTCTCGGCGCAGCGCTTGCCTTCGTCATAACAAGCACGGGGGCCGATGGGATTGACATGCCCCCAATAGTCTTCCGTTTGCGGATGAACTGCCGGATCGCCATAAACTTCGCTGGTTGATGCCTGAAAAATCTTTGCACCGACACGTTTGGCCAGACCCAGCATATTGATTGCCCCCAGCACACTGGTTTTGGTGGTCTGCACCGGATCATGCTGATAGTGGATCGGCGATGCCGGGCAGGCCATGTTGTAGATCTCATCGACCTCTACATAGAGCGGAAAATTGATATCGTGCCGCATGACCTCGAAATAGGGATTCCCCAGCAAGTGGCGAATGTTTTCCTTGGCACCGGTAAAGAAATTGTCGACGCATAGCACTTCGTGATTCTGTTCGAGTAATTTTTCACAGATATGAGAACCGAGAAACCCCGCCCCTCCTGTAACCAGTACTCTCTTGTTGATGGCAGATGACATGCCGTTCTCCTGAGTTATTGTGATATTCAAACCAGGGGTGATGTGCCCTGGCTAACTTGCATACCCGTATCGATAGATATGACGTTGATTGTCGCGATTCATGTTGTTCACCAGACATCCGTTGAGCGTGACATCAGCGAGCTTCAAGCGTTTTACAGCGGCCTTCATTTCATCGATCGTCAACTCGTCGGAACGCACGACCATGATGCTGGCACCGGCAACCCGGCCGATGATCGCTGCGGTCGAAAGGCTGAGTATCGGCGGCGCATCGACGATGATGTGGTGGTAGTAGTCACCGAGTAGCGATGCAATCTTGCGCAGCCCCCGATCGAGATCTTGATCAAGGGGTGTTCCGCCTGGGCCGCGGGGTAAAAGATCCAGCCCGTCAATGGAGGTCGGTATGATGGCATCCTCCAGTTCGGCCTTGTTCACGATCACACGCTGAAGACCGACATCATTGGCAATGCCAAAATCCTGATGCAACCTTCCCCGCTGGAAATCAGCATCGATCAACAGCACCCTTTTTCCTGTTTCAGCCAGCAACACCGCAAGATTGGCGCTAACGAAAGACTTGCCCATGCGCGGCAACGGCCCGCAGACCATCAGCATGCTGTTACTGGCATTGGCGAGGACGCTGCTGAGCATCGCGCGCAAGCCGCGCAAGGTCTCGACCGTAAAATCCTCAGGGTGATCGACCGCAAGAATGCTGCCTTTTTTAGGCGTGCCGGGTAACAGGTTGCGTGCACTCGCCAACAATGGTGCTGAGCGCTGCTGCTGGCGGCTATAGGGAATATCGACATAAACCGGCGCACCAGAAAGTGCCTCCAGGGTTTCCGGATCACGAATGCCTTTGGCAAAGGCGGCACGCACGAAAAGCCAGGCCAAATGCAGGAACAATGCACCGAGTACCGCCAGCGGTATCATTACGGCCGGTCTGGGCCAGACAGGTTGGTCATGGGGAACAGCGCGATCTATCAGCCGGACATTGCCAATGGAACTCGCCTCGGCCACCTTCAGTTTCTGATAGCGCTGTTCGAGCGAGGTATAGAGCTTGCTGCGCATCTCCACTTCCCGCTCCAGACTGGACAGATCCTTGCCCACGGCGGGCATGGCGCTCATTTTCCTGCGGGTCTGCGCCAATAGCGATTCGGTCGATGCAATTTCCGCATCCAGCTTTTCCAGCTCGGGGTACAACGGCGTGTACTGCTGGGCAAGCAGCTCGCGCTGCATTTTCAGCTGCTTCAACCCCGCCTCGATTTCCGCTGCACGACTGATGGCCGCGCGTGATTCCGTATCGACATCGAGCGAGCGGTGCTGTTTGCGATAGGCCGCCAATGCCTCTTCCGCAGCGTTCAGCTGCTCTCTGGCCTCCGGCAACCGTGTTTTGAGAAATTGCAGTTCCTGCCTGGCCTCGCGAGAAGACCATGACAAACGAAGATCTCGGTAGGTATCCACGATCTCGTTCAGACTATGGGCAATACGCTCAGGATCCCGGCCCTTGAGCACCAGTTCCATCACGCGCGTGCCGGTTTCACGAGCATTGATCGTCAGCGCCGCCCGCAGTGATTCGATCGCCGCCTCGCGGGAATAGCGATGAATGATGAAATGAGTGCCCGGCTGCGCCGCCATCGCCTGCACCAGTATCGACCCCGCCTTGCCATCACCAAAATAGAGGGGGATAAACTCACCTGTTTCGGCATGACTGACGAGGGGAGTGCCAGCGTATTCGAGGCTATAGCGCCCCTCTTCACCGGCGATCAGCGTCAGTGGCTTGCCTTGTAACTGTTGCGGAATATCGAGGAAGGCGATCTCAAGCTTTTCTCCACCCCAGGCATATCCGTTATCGGGAAACTGCTGCTGAATCCAGTCCGTCAGCAGCGGAAAGCGTGCCAACACCTTACCCAGCCACGGGAAATACTGCGGCTTGACCTCAATGGTCAACCTTAATTCATCGACTGCGGCGCCAAGCACCGTGCGGGAACGAATGACCTTGGCCTCCTCCTTGGCCAGTGGCGCGGTCGAAAAAGGATTGCTTTCCTTCTCCAGCAACTTGTCCATGAAGCCACTGTCATCTTCAATGCGAAGCAAGGCGCTGGCCTGATAGAGCTTGTCAGTGGACAACAGCCAGACCCCGACCAGCAGCATGGCAAGCAATGCCGTCACGATCAGCCGGGGCAAATTGCGCCTGATCAGCTCAAGATAGGCCTTGGCATCGCTACTGCCAGGGATGCCTGAGCTTGTGGCATACGGCGCGCTTCCCACTGCCTGGTGCGACCGCACCGGGTGGAATTCAAAAGGTTCTTGCACTGAACTCATGCTATCGCCGTTCTCCCGCATTAGTAACTACTCAGCTCACCACTGGAATGCGCCATCCGAGCAGTGACGGTTCTACTTGAGCCAATACTGAGTGCTTGCTCGCATCATTGGCCCGCTCGAACATTCGGCGATCAAGAGCGATGCTTTGCATGCACTGCTCGACCAACACCGACTGAACTGGACGATCGACCTGCATCTCGCCCCTGTACCCTGCTAGGACAGGCTTTTTGCAAACGAGTTCACAATCAGCCACCTCGACAACGTGAACGATCGTTTCCTGACACCACGCGGTCCCTGCCAGCGAGGCTATCGCTCCGGCCTGGGACCGCTACCACATCGGTGCCCATCAGCCCGGATTTCTCTCCAGGTGGCGTAGCGAGGTCGCTCAAGGTGGTGACCCGGTGAGCATTCCGGGCTAGAATCCGCGCCCGCGCGCCCGTATTCCCCGGAATGAGGCGTTTCCCCACTTCCTCGCCCCGAACAGCCGACAGCAGGCTGCAAGGATTGACCATCGGGGCGTCAAGACAGCATTCCCACATGATCACTTCCCTCAGACACGACTGGTTTTCCAATATTCGCGGCGACATTCTGGCCGGCACGGTGGTGGCGCTGGCGCTGATTCCTGAGGCCATCGCTTTTTCCGTGATTGCAGGTGTCGATCCCAAGGTCGGGCTGTATGCATCTTTCAGCATTGCCGTCATCACCGCCTTTGCCGGCGGTCGGCCCGGCATGATTTCAGCAGCGACCGCAGCAATGGCGCTGCTGATGGTGACACTGGTGAAGGAACACGGGCTGGAGTATCTGCTGGCGGCAACGATGCTGACCGGGGTGTTCCAGATCATCGCCGGTTATCTGCGGCTGGGGTCACTGATGCGCTTCGTTTCATCATCGGTGGTGACCGGCTTCGTCAATGCGCTCGCCATCCTCATCTTCATGGCCCAGTTGCCAGAACTGACCAACGTAACCTGGCATGTCTATGCAATGACGGCGGCCGGACTGGGCATCATCTATCTGTTCCCGTTACTGACCCGGGCGGTGCCATCACCGCTGGTGAACATCATCGTGCTGACCGCCGTGGCGATCGTGCTGGATCTGGATATTCGCACCGTCGGCGACCTGGGCGAGCTGCCGGACGCACTGCCATCCTTCCTCTGGCCCGACGTACCGCTGAATCTGGAGACGCTGCTGATCATCCTGCCCTACTCGCTGTCACTGGCCGTTGTGGGCCTGCTGGAGTCATTGATGACCGCCACCATCATCGACGACCTGACCGACACCCCAAGCGACAAGAACCGCGAATGCAAGGGTCAGGGCATCGCCAATATCGCCACCGGCATGATCGGCGGCATGGCGGGCTGCGCA
>CAZQXF010000023.1:0-17057 GCA_964596975.1 uncultured Thiotrichales bacterium
TGCTCCTGGCAGATTTTTCTGTCCCTGGCCACCATCCTATTTCCGCATCCCGCACCCTGTTGCGGGCCGCATCCCAAGCATCAACACCGCAGGAATCGAACTGCCGCGGCAGGTTCGATTGCTTGGCTCATCCCTGAGCCGCGCCCTGCGGGCTCGCTGCGCTCACGAAAATCTGCTCCTGGCAGATTTTTCTGTCCCTGGCCACCATCCTATTTCCGCATCCCGCACGCTGTTGCGGGCCGCATCCCAAGCATCGACACCGCAGGAATCGAACTGCCGCGGCAGATTCGACTGCCTGCCCATCGGGCTCACTTACTCTCGAATACTTACCCCTTGCCTCAGGATAACCAACCGGTTGACGTGTAAGCGGTGGATCTAAGCAATATGCCGTGTCAGCCTCTATCCGGGTGAGTTTCACTGGTTAGCCCCAGGTTTGGCGCTGAAACGGGCTGAACCGCGGACATTCTTGATAAATATCTTTGACAGGAGATTTATTAGCGGTTTCTAATACGAGCCACGCATAAAAATTCGAGGCCATTTGCTTATGTCTACAGATACGAATTACATTCTAGAAAAGGTTTCTCTGCCCAAGCTTCCGTTGTCGTTCAAGATTCTGTTCACCGGATACATTCTTTCGGTGGGATTCGGTCTGTTGATGGCTGGCGTCCAGATCATGATGACGCACGGTATGGCGGATGGAAAGATCGGTCTGTCGCTGGACGATATCGTTTACAGCTACTACGGCAACAAGCAAGGCACCAAGCTTGAGGCCAAGTTGAATGGCTCGATGAAGATGAATGCGCCGGATGCCGAACGGCTGGTGTTGATCAAGTGGGCCCGGGCCGGCGCGCCGAAAGAGGAGTGGGCAACCAAGATCGAGCCTATCGTCAAGAAGTATTGTGTGATCTGCCACGTACCTGGTGCGCCGATGGGTGATTTCTCCAGTTATGAGAATCTGGCGAAAAAGGCTGAATCCGACCACGGTGCTTCGTTCGCGTCGCTTACCCGTGTATCGCATATCCACCTGTTTGGCATTGGTTTCATCTTCTTCTTCATCGGTATGATCTTCACGCTGGCCGAGGGCATCGGCTGCTTCTGGAAGGCGGTGATCGTGCTGACGCCATTCGTCTTCCTGATCATCGACATTCTTTCGTGGTGGCTGACCAAGCTGAATCCGGCTTTTGCCTGGCTGACCATCATCGGTGGTATCGGCTACTCCATTGCGGCGACCATCATGCTCAGCGTGAGCTTGTGGCAAATGTGGATAACCCCGATGCGCAGAAAAGCGTAGCGACGGCTGCAAGGCAGTTGCAAAACCCGGCTTCGGCCGGGTTTTTTTATGCGGGTTATGAATTTAGCGCCGGTTTTGGGTATTCTCCCCGGACCATGAATACGCGCTTGTTGTTAAACCGATGATTACCGACGCGACTACCGAGGCGATGCAGTTACTGCTCACCGGAGATGCGGCGCTGTGGGAGATCATCATGATTTCGCTGACGGTTTCCGGACGGGCGTTGTTCCTGTGTCTGCCCGCAGGCATAGCCGTGGCGTTCCTGCTGTCGTACCTCGAATTCCCCGGTCGACGGCTCATGGTGGTCATGTTCCAGACGCTGATGTCGATTCCGGCCGTGGTGGTTGGCCTGACGGTTTACCTGATGCTGTCACGACATGGTCCGTTTGGTGATCTCAAGCTGTTGTTTTCCCAGACCGCGATGGTGATCGGGCAGATGCTACTGAGTTTCCCGATTATCGTAGCCCTTGGCTATGCCGCATTTCAGGCCGCCGGGCGTAGAGGCTGGGAAACGGCCAGGACGCTGGGTGCCGGCCGGATCAGGGCTTTTTTTACCCTGCTGCATGAGGTGCGTTTCGGCTTGTTTGTGGCCTTTGCCGCTGCGTTCGGGCGGATCATTTCTGAAGTTGGTGTATCGATGATGGTCGGTGGTAACATCCTCGGCTATACGCGTAACATTCCAACGGCTATCGCGCTGGAGAGCAGTAAGGGCGAGTTCGCGCAGGGCATTGCACTGGGCTTTGTGCTGATGCTGATCGCCTTGGTGTTGAATATGTTGCTGCACTTTTTCCAAGGCCGTGAGCCCGTGATCGTCTGAGCATCCAATGATTCGATTTGTCGAGATTTACAAGCGTTATGGTCGTCAGGAAATACTGTCGGACGTGTCGCTGGAGATCCATCCCGGTGAGTTCACGTTGATCACCGGCGCCAATGGCTCGGGTAAGACCACGTTGCTGCGCATTATTGCCGGGCTCGACCGGCCCGATCGGGCCGGGGTAATGCTGGTGGGTGAGATGCGCAGCTGGCGCAAATCGCGCAAGACGCTGCGCAAGCGCTCGGTCTACCTGCATCAACGGCCCTATCTTTTTTCCGGAACGGTGTTGAACAACCTGCGCTTTGCGCTGTCTGTGAATCGTATCAAGGGCAGGGATGGACGCCGACGCCTGGATCGGGCCATTGATAATTTCTTCCTCGACAGTCTGCTGGATCGTGAGGCACGTTCACTGTCCGGTGGTGAACAACAGCGTGTTGCACTGGCGCGGGCTTGCCTGACCGAGCCGGAGGTGCTGCTTCTGGACGAGCCGACTGCCAATATGGACATTGCTTCACGTGCCCAGTTCATGTCGATGCTGATGCGCTCGGGCAACCGAAATCAGGCCATCGTGCTCGTCACCCATGACATGGTCGGGCTCGATCTTCGCTACCACCATCATTTCGATCTCGATGACGGCAGGCTGCTCGATGTCGCCCACAACGAGCTCGATCAGCGCTCCCGTGTTGGGCTCACGGTGGTGAAATAGCAGCCAGATCCCGCGCGTTCCCTGCTATCAGCAGTCCAGAATCTGAAAACATGCCGGACACGCCATCAAACCAACGGAGTCACCGCAATGACCAGCGACGATATCAAGCATCAGCCTTCCTGTGCCGATCCGGTCGACCTCAAGGCCCTGTCTGTCGATGATGCCCGGGCTCGGATAATCGATCAGGTTACCCCCGTCGATGGCTATGAGAAACTGCCGATACGCTCTGCCCTTGGTCGGATCCTCGACGAAACCATTATTTCTCCAGTCAATGTTCCATCCCATCGCAACTCGGCGATGGACGGGTTTGCGATCCGTGGCGCGGCGATCCCCCCCGACGGCGAAAACGCGGAATTCAGCTGCGTAGGCACGGCCTGGGCAGGCCACCCCTTCGATGGCGACATCGCAGAGGGGGAGTGTATCCAGATCATGACCGGCGCAGCACTGCCCGAAGCCCTGGATACCGTGATCATGCAGGAGCAGGCGGAATTCGACGGCAAGGTTGTCCGTATCGGCAGCAAACATCGCAGCGGTCAAAATGTTCGCCAGGCAGGGGAGGATCTGGCCAAAGGTGGTGTCGTGTTCGAGCCAGGCCGTCGGCTGACGGCCGCCGACCTGGGTGTCATTGCATCGCTGGGAATCGGCGAGGTCGTCGTCCGGCGCAAACCGGTTGTCGCATTCTTTTCCACCGGCGACGAACTGAGATCCATTGGTGAACCGCTGGGCGAAGGCGAGATCTACGACAGTAACCGCTACACCTTGTATGGCATGCTGACGAATCTCGGCGTCGATATCCTCGACATGGGGGTCGTCGAAGATAACCCGGATGCAATGCGCGCAGCCTTTCATACCGCTGCGGCCAACGCTGACGTGGTCATCACCAGCGGCGGCGTTTCCGTCGGTGAAGCCGACTATATCAAGCCGGTGCTCGAAGAGCTGGGCGAGATCACCTTCTGGAAAATAAAAATGAAGCCGGGTCGCCCACTGACCTTCGGCAAACTTGGTGACGCGACCTTTATGGGGCTGCCGGGAAATCCGGTGGCCGTCATGGTGACGTTTTACCAGTTTGTACTGCCAGCTTTACAGTACATGATGAGCGGGCAGCGGCCAGAACCGATGTTATTACAGGCTGTCGCAAAAACGGCGATTCGCAAGCGGCCTGGTCGTACCGAGTTTGCGCGCGGTCGATACAGTAT
Source organism: uncultured Thiotrichales bacterium (assembly GCA_964596975.1). Taxonomy (GTDB): domain Bacteria; phylum Pseudomonadota; class Gammaproteobacteria; order UWMA-0217; family UWMA-0217; genus JALSHZ01. The sequence continues at coordinate 4,008 of CAZQXF010000023.1, forward strand.
TGATGATTCGGGCGTGCTGCACGTCGAAGTCACCGGTCAGCAAGGATCGGGTATTCTCACTTCGATGAGTTATGGCAACTGTTTTATTATTCTTCCGCCGGAACAGGGATCAGTAGAACCTGGTGATGTCGTTACCGTCCAGCCATTTAATAGCATGATCTGAAAATATTTTTTATCACTCGCGCTCCTCACCGACAAGCAGTCGCTAATGCTTTGCACTGCATCTACGGCTGTATCAGCGGAGTAATTACCAACAAGCAGGGAATGCTCGTCAAATCCAGACTGGTGTTGGTTTTTTTATATGAGAGTGATGGAGAAAGATCATGAAAATTTCACGTTTATTGGGTATCACCACCGCGGCTGTTTTATTGCCGCTGGCAAGTCTGAGTTTGGCGGAAATGCAGCCGGATTATGATTTTGGTGATGTGTATCAGCGTTCTGGTGCTGAAAATACATCATCAGCTTTTCAAGCGTACAATAGCGCCGCAATATACCACGCAGCGCTTTGGGCGACTGATTTCGAGGCAACGGACTACCAGCCCGGTTGGGACAATGGGTCTCTTGAACGTGCCGATATGGCATCGATGGAAGTCATTGGGGTGAGCCGTTACGGCGGACCCGTAGGCATCCCGGTTATCGACAGGGTTATGGAGCCGTTCTCGGCTGACGATTAATATGATTCCTTGCCCGGTGAAAAATCCGGGCAAGCCTGAAAGTAAAAATCCATTCTCTGCTTCAATGCAACAAATAGAAAAATACGATATCCCGTTGGTAGGATTTTGCGCCTATAGTGGAACTGGGAAAACAACACTATTGAAGAACCTCATACCGTTGTTGCAGAACTGCGGTTTGCGCGTAGCTGTTATCAAGCATTCCCACCATGACTTTGAAATAGATTACCCAGGAAAAGACAGTTTTGAACTACGCAAGGCGGGTGCCGAGCAAATACTGATCGCCTCGCAATATCGGATTGCGCATATCACCGAGCTGGGAAATCTCGATGATGCGCCTCCGTTGGTTGAATTGCTTCACCGGCTGGATCGCTCGGCATTGGATTTTGTACTGGTCGAAGGCTACCGTCACGAAAAATTTCCAAAAATAGAGTTGCATCGCCCATCGCTGAACAAGCCTTTGATTTTTCCTGCCGATCCGTCGGTCATCGCCATTGCCGCAGATGAACCGCTGGATAGACCGACTGAGGGGTTGCCGCTGCTGGACCTCAACAAGCCGGAAATGATCGCCGATTTTATTGTCGCAAATGTGATTGCCGTGGTTTCCTGAGAATACAGGTGGCGCCGATCTCTGCGAGTGGCAGTGATCGTCCGCTGTTATTGGCGCATCGAGTTCTGTGCTGTTCCGTGCGCTGCTGCAAAATCTTCCATAATTGCTGCTCAGGGTTTGCAACCGCTTTGGCCGGTGGCGTCAGAATGAAGGTGTTGTAGTGTACGGGGAGAATATTGTCGCAGCGCATTGCATCAGCAATGGTGATGGCCTCTGCGGGACTGATGTGGTTGCGGCGGTAGTAGCTGTCGCCGATCGGGATGATGCAAAGGTCGTTGCGGCGGTCATCGAGTTTTTTCGACCAGTCGACAGCCAGGGGTTGTTTCAGCAAAAACCCCTGCGCATTGCGATGGCGCCGAAATGAGGTGTCGCCCAGAAATACGACCCGGACGCCATTCTTTTCGATCAGGTAGCCGTTGAATCCGGAAGGCGCCTTTCTTTTTCCAAGCGGGAAAAATCCGTAGTGCTCGACGCGGAATGCGCTAATCTCGACGCCATCGGGTTGTTTCAGGTAACGCTGTTCCCCCGCTTGCCAGCCCAGTTCGATCACGCTTGAGTTCACGCCGTCCAGCAGTCGGGTGGTATTGGTTGGTGCAACCACCAGCGGGTTTTTGCTGGCGAGGAATTTCAGGGAAGGCAGGTCGAGATGGTCATAATGGGCATGGGAGATCAGCACAGTGTCGATGGCGGGGAGTTGATCCGGCGCTAGCGGAAGCCGGGTGATGCGGCGAATACCAAAGGCGTTGTCGAAAGCTTCTGGTGGGCCAATACGATCGAACAACACCGGGTCGGTGATGATCCAGCTGCCCTGCAGGTTCAACAGCACCGTGGCATGTCCGAGCCAGCTCCAGGTCACTTCATCGCTGCGCCATGTCTGCGGTCGTGGGGTGTGGCTGGGTGATAGTTGTGGCTGGTGGCGAAGCTTGTTATCGCGGATCATCTCGACGGCATAGCGTGAGCATCCGGTCGTGAACAGCAATAACGCCAGCGCGATGATCCACAGCCGGTTGTGTGCGGTGTTTGGCATTTCCGAACAGCAGGGATTCGCCTTGTGATGCATGGATTCGACAGCTACCTCTGGCGTGATAAAGTCAGTCGCTGTTCCTTCAGTTGTCATGAATGCCATGGATAATCCCTTGCTCGAACAGACCGGTCTGCCGGCCTTCACTCATATCACTGCCGATGTTATCGAACCGGCAATCGATACGATTCTGCAGGAAAACCGCGAACAGCTGGAAGTGTTGCTCGATCAGCCGGGGCCGTTTACCTGGCAGAACATCATCCAGCCGCTGGATGAGCTGGACGATCGGCTGTCGCGGGCCTGGTCGCCGGTGAGCCATATGAATGCGGTGGTCAACTCTGATGAACTGCGCCAGGCCTACAATGCCTGCCTGCCGAAACTGTCGCAGTATCACAGCGATATTGCCCAGAATCGCAAGCTGTACGAGGCCATCAAGTCGTTGGCCGACAGCGCAGAGTTCGCGCAACTCGACGCGGCGCAGCAGACGGCGATCCAGCATGCGCTGCGGGATTTCCAACTGGGCGGCGTGGATCTGCCGGAACAGGACAAGCAGCGTTTCAAGGAGATATCCCAGCGCCTGTCCGAATTGCAGGCGAAGTTCAGTGAGAATGTTCTCGATGCAACCAACGCCTGGCAAAAGCAGATTACTGATGAGTCGATGCTTGCGGGCATGACGGAATCCGGCCTCGCTATGGCGCGCCAGGCGGCTGAAGCAAAGGGTCTGGACGGCTGGCTGCTGACGCTCGACTTCCCATCCTGGTTTTCGGTCGTCACCTATGCCGATGATCGGGAGCTGCGTGAGGAACTCTACCGCGCCTATGTCACCCGCGCGTCGGATCTATGGGACAACCCCGAACTCGACAATAGTGCGATCATGGAAGAAATTCTGGCCTTGCGCCACGAGCAGGCCCGCATGCTCGGCTTCGCCAATTTTGCCGAGCGTTCACTGGCGAAGAAAATGGCCGACTCGCCGGCGGAGGTCATGCATTTTCTCGAAGATCTGGCGGCGAAGGCCAGGCCAGCGGCCGAGGCCGAAATGGCCGATCTGAAACGTTTCGCAGTGGGTGTATTGGGGATCAGTGACGTGCAGGCCTGGGACATCCCCTATATCAGCGAAAAAATGCGCGGCGCCTACTACAGCCTGTCGCAGGAAGACTTCAAGCCCTGGTTCCCAGTCAGTCGGGTCGTGCCCGGATTGTTTTCACTGGTCGAGCGCTTGTTCGGCGTGTCGATCCGCGAGAAGGCGGGGGTCGATGTATGGCATCCCGATGTGCGCTTCTACGAGGTGTTCGATGCCACTGGCGAGCTGCGGGCACAGTTCTATTTCGATCTGTATGCACGTGCACAGAAGCGCGGTGGTGCATGGATGGATGTCTGCATGACGCGCATGCGCCGCGATGATGGTATTCAGATCCCGGTCGCCTACATGACTTGTAATTCAACACCGCCGCTCGGTGACGAACCGGCGCTGTTCACCCACAATGAGGTCATCACCCTGTTCCATGAATTTGGTCATGGCCTGCATCATATGCTGACGCGCATCGACTACCCCGCCGTTTCCGGTATCGCGGGCGTTGAATGGGATGCGGTCGAGTTACCAAGCCAGTTCATGGAGAATTTCTGCTGGGAGCGTGAAGCGCTGGATCTGTTTGCCTTGCATCACGAGACCGGAGAGCCGATTCCCGAGGAGCTCTACCAGCGTCTGATCAAGAGCAGGAATTTTCAGGCGGCGATGCAGCTGGTGCGACAGCTTGAATTCGCCATTTTTGATATGCGCCTGCACATGGAATACGACGCCGAGCAAGGTGCAAGAATCCAGCAGATTCTCGATGACGTTCGCGCCGCCGTTGCCGTAGTCGAACCACCGGACTACAACCGCTTTCAGCACAGTTTCAGCCACGTGTTCGCGGGCGGTTATGCCGCTGGCTACTACAGCTACAAATGGGCCGAAGTGCTGTCTGCCGATGCCTTTGCGCGCTTCGAAGAGGAGGGCTTGTTCAACCCCGAGGTTGGGCGAGCCTTTCGTGAGAATATTCTGGAAATGGGTGGTGCCCGCCCGGCACGGGAGTCCTTTATCGCCTTCCGAGGGCGCGAGCCGAGCATCGATGCGCTGCTGCGGCATACGGGGTTGGCGGCATGAAGATCGCAAGCTGGAATGTCAATTCGCTGAAAGTCCGCCTGCCCCAGGTTCTTGACTGGCTGCAGATGCGCGAGCCCGATATCGTCGGGCTGCAAGAGACCAAAACGCCGGATGAGAATTTCCCGCGCGAGGCGCTGGAGCAGGCGGGTTACCACGTCGTCTACTCTGGTCAGAAAACCTATAACGGTGTCGCGCTGCTGAGCCGGGAGCCATTGAGCGATATCGTGACCGACGTACCCGGGCTGGATGATCCGCAGCGGCGCATCCTCGCGGCAACCGTTGGCGATCTGCGGATTCTCAATCTGTATGTGGTCAACGGGCAGGTCGTTGGCAGCGACAAATACGACTACAAGTTGCGCTGGCTGGAGAAGGTGCGGGAGTTCATTGCCGCCGACTTGCGTGATCATGAGAACTACATCGTACTGGGTGACTTCAATATTGCACCGGATGATCGGGATGTTCATGATCCGGTGCTGTGGCGCGACCGGGTACTCGTTTCTGAACCTGAGCGTGCTGCATTACGGGACATACTCGCGCTCGGCTTCGAGGATACTTTCCGTCTGCATGACCAGCCTGAGCAAGTGTTCTCCTGGTGGGATTACCGCCAGGCCGCGTTCCGGCGCAACCGGGGTTTGCGTATCGACCTGATCCTCGCCAGCGAGCCGTTGGCGCGACGCTGTGTGTCCAGCATCGTCGATCGTGAACCGCGTACCTGGGAACGGCCGTCGGATCACGCACCGGTGATCGCCGAGTTTGATACGCCAGATGATTGAACATCGTGCCGATAAATCCCCTGCGCCGGGTATAATGCCAGCGCATCTTTCCTCTGCTGCTGTCCGTAATCATGACCGACAAGACAATCGTATTGACGACATGGCCTGATTTGGCCGGTGCCGAAGCGTTTGCAAAGCTGTTAGTGGAGAAGCGTCTCGCTGCTTGTATCAATGTCTTGCCGGAGATGCGTTCCATCTACCAGTGGCAAGGCAAGCTTGAGCAGGGTGCAGAGCATCAGTTGATCATCAAGACCACGGTGTCACGCTATGCCGATGTCGAGGCGATGATTGTCGCGCATCACCCTTATGCGTTACCCGAAATACTATGTATCCCCGTCACTGCTGGGTTTCCCGGCTACCTGAGCTGGATTGAAGAGGCAACCCATGCTGAAAAATAGACTGTCATACCTGTTTCTTACCCTGCTGCTGTTTCCCACCGTATTGCTGGCGGTGAGTGAAGACGAGCTGCTGCACGTTGAAGAGGCATTCCGTTTCAATGCCGAGGAGAAGGTGCCAGGCACTATCGAGCTGAACTGGGAGATCGCCGATGGTTACTACCTGTATCGTGACAAGTTCAAGTTCAAGGTGGAAAAAGGGCTACGGCTAGCAGACGAGCCGGTACTGCCAAAAGGCAAGGTGAAGAAAGACCCCAATTTCGGCGATGTCGAAATTCTGCGCGGCAAGATTCACCTCACGTTGCGCTACCAGTTTGAACCAGGCGCCAAGGGGCCGGCGACCCTGACGGTCGGCTATCAGGGCTGCGCCGATCTGGGCGTTTGCTACCCGCCAGAGAAAAAGACGATTGTCGTCGAAAACCCCGAAGCGTCCGCGCCGGCGAAACCCGCCAAACGTGGTTCGATCGCTGAGGCGCTGGCGGCTGCCGCCAAGCCCAGCCCCTTTGAACGCTTGAACAGCTTGACGGGGGGGCTCGGTGGTGATGAAGCGCAGGAACTACTGCCGGCTGATGAGGCCTTCGCCTTTTCCGCCGAGCTGGCGTCGCCAAATGTACTGGTAGCGCACTGGAACATTGCACCGGGATATCATCTCTACAAAGACAAGATCAAGACGGCATTGGAATCCGCGACTGGTTTGAAGCTGGGTCCCGGCAACTTCCCGCAAGGGGAAATGGAGGATGATCTCGAAGGTGGCCTCACGGAAGTCTATCGTGGACCCTTGACGATTGAATTTCCGGTGCTGGGCTTGCAGGCAACCTCACCCGAGAAGTTGCGGCTCAAAATCCGTTATCAGGGCTGTGCGGACCAGGGTGTCTGCTATCCGCCGGTAAAAAAGACGATCGACTTCGATAGTGTTCAGCTTGGCCTACTGACGAGCGCGACTGCTGGTGCAGACAGTGTTTCAGCCGCCGCTGCGCCAGCTGCGACTAGCAACGGTGCGGCAACTGGCAAGGTGTCAGAGCAGGATGCAATCGCCGAGCGGCTCGCCTCCGGCAATATGGTGCTGACGCTGATCGCCTTTTTCGGCTTTGGTCTGTTGCTGTCGCTGACGCCCTGCGTGTTTCCGATGATTCCGATCCTGTCGGGAATTATCGTCGGTCAGGGCGAAACCATCACCACGCGTCGGTCGTTCATGCTGTCGCTGGCCTATGTGCTGGCCATGGCGGCGGTTTATGCCATCGTCGGCGTGATCGCGGCGGTGACCGGTGCAAACCTGCAAACAGCGTTTCAGAATCCCTGGGTACTGATTGCGTTTGCCGGGTTGTTTGTCGCGCTTGCCCTGTCGTTGTTCGGGTTCTACGAACTGCAAATGCCGGCTGCGATTCAGAGCCGGCTGACCGATGTCAGCAACAAGCAACGGGGCGGCTCGCTGACCGGTGCTGCGGTCATGGGCGTGCTGTCGGCGCTGATTGTCGGGCCTTGCGTCACGGCACCATTGATGGGCGCGCTGGTCTATATCAGCCAGACCGGCGATGGTGTGCTCGGTGGCGCGGCGCTGTTCTTCATGGGGCTGGGCATGGGTGTGCCATTGCTGCTGCTAGGATTGTCGGCAGGCAGTCTGCTGCCCAAAGCCGGCGTCTGGATGGATGCGGTCAAGGCAGTGTTCGGCGTGATGATGCTGGGCGTCGCAATCTGGTTTCTTGAGCGCGTGTTGCCGTCTGCCGTTACGATGTTCTTGTGGGCCGCGCTGCTGATGCTATCCGGTGTGTACATGGGCGCTTTTCATGGTCACGGTAAGGTCGGGCACAAGTTACTGCCGTTGTGGAAGGGCTTGGGGCTGATGCTGGTCGTCTGGGGTGTGCTGATCTTGATTGGCATGGCGCTGGGCAATGGGAATCCACTCCAGCCGTTGCGGGGACTGGCGGGCGGTGGCGTGTCGGCCAGCACCGTCGCGGCTGGCAGCGAAACCCGGCGCGGGCTCGACTTCCGCCCCATCAAGGGTATTGCGGGCCTCGATGCAGTATTGGCCGAGGCCGCAGCGCAGAAGCGGATGGTCATGCTCGATTTCTCTGCCGAGTGGTGCATCACCTGCAAGGAGCTGGAAGAGTTCACCTTTACCGACCCAACCGTGCATCAGGCGCTGGATGATGTCCTGGTGGTTCGTGCTGACGTGACGGCCAACGATGCCGAGGACAAGGCTTTGTTGAAGCGTTTTGGCATCATCGGCCCTCCGGCGATCTTGTTCTTTGCGCCAAATGGCAAGGAGCTCAAAGGGCATCGCGTTGTTGGCTTCATGAATGCCGACGATTTTCGCGCTCATATTCTGGATGCCAAAAAACAATGAGCATGCGCCTGATTGGCTTTCTTGTGGCGCTGGCTTTATTGGTCGGCACCGCTGTCTATCTGCTGGCGAAGGGCTCGGAAGGCGGCGCCCCAAGTGATACTCGGACCCGGCCAGCATTCACGCTGCCTGATCTGGAAGGGCGCGAGCATGCCATCAGTGAATGGGATGGCAAGGTGTTGCTGGTCAATTTCTGGGCAACCTGGTGCCCGCCCTGTCGTCATGAGATCCCGGATTTCATCGAAGTACGCCGCCAGTATGCCGATCGAGGCTTCGAAATCGTCGGCGTCGCCATCGACGACGTCGACAGTGTCCGTGACTATGTGGATGTATTGGAAATCGACTATCCGATTCTGTGGGGTGGGGCGAATGCCTCCGCAATATCGCAGCAGTATGGCAATCGTAGCAATGCACTGCCGTATAGTGCGCTGATCGATCGTCAGGGCCGAATCCGATTTTCCGGTGCCGGCAGATTGCCACGGCAATCGTTGGAGAAGGCTGTGCAGTCGTTACTCGACGAATAATTGCTTGCGCCGATATTATCTTGCTCGCCGTCACAATTTGCGGCAAAATTGCAACGTTCCCACAATGCTGCGATTTGATGACAGATCGAAGCAAGATAAATACAAATGCCTGATATTTTAGTGTTGAACGGCCCAAATCTGAATCTGCTCGGCATGCGCGAGCCGGATCACTATGGGCGCAAGACACTGGACGATATCGTCGATGCGCTGATGGCGCAGGCTGAATCCAGAGGGTTATCCCTGGATGCTTTTCAGAGCAATGCGGAACACGAGTTGATAGAGCGCGTTCATCGCGCCGCTGATGATGGCACCCGCTATATCATTCTCAACCCGGCCGCTTTCACCCATACCAGTATCGCGCTCAGAGATGCGCTACTGGGTGTGGGAATTTCATTCATCGAAGTACATCTCTCAAACATCTACCGGCGCGAGTCTTTCCGCCACCATTCCTACTTTTCCGATATTGCCGATGGCATCATTGCCGGGCTTGGATCGCAGGGGTATCACCTTGCGCTGGAAACAGTGGTCGAGCGGTTGAAGGAAACGGTGTAGCCGACGAAGGCAGAATTGACTATGGATATTCGCAAGATCAAGAAACTGATTGAGTTGATAGAGGATTCGGGAGTTTCCGAAATCGAGATCAAGGAAGGCGAGGAGTCGGTGAGGATCAGCCGTGGCCCTATCGGTGGTGATCCGGTGGCCGCCTATTCGATGCCGCCTGCTTATATGCCACCGCCACCCCCGCCTGCACCACCTGCCGCCGCACCCCCAGCTGTGGCTGATAGTGCCGAACCGGCTGCCGAGGCCGCCGTCAGTGGTCACACCATTACTTCGCCGATGGTGGGTACCTTCTATCGGGCTTCCTCGCCAACGGCCAAACCATTCGTCGAAGTCGGCGATAGCGTGTCGGAAGGCGACACGCTGTGCATTATCGAAGCGATGAAAATGCTCAACCAGATCGAGTCTGATACTGCCGGTGTGGTCAAGGCGATTCTTGTGGAAAATGGTCAGCCCGTAGAGTTTGGCGAACCGCTTTTCGTGATCGAATGAATCCGCGCGCTCAGTAGAGGCTCCAAATGATCAACAAGATACTTATCGCCAATAGAGGCGAGATTGCGCTGAGGATTCTACGTGCTTGTCGCGAGCTCGGCATCAGCACCGTAGCTGTCCACTCAGAGGCCGATCGTGATTTGAAGCATGTGCGTCTGGCCGATGAGACGGTATGCATCGGCCCGCCGGCGTCGACCGATAGCTACCTCAATATCCCGGCGATCATCGCTGCCGCGGAGGTGACCGATTCCGTGGCCATCCATCCCGGTTACGGCTTTCTGTCCGAGAACGCCGATTTTGCCGAACGGGTGGAATCGAGCGGTTTCATTTTCATTGGCCCCAAGGCCGATACCATTCGCCTGATGGGCGACAAGGTGTCGGCCAAGAATGCCATGATCAAGGCCGGGGTACCCTGTGTTCCGGGTTCACCCGAGGCATTGGGTGACGATCCGCAAGAGAATATCCGCCTGGCGCGCGAGATTGGTTATCCCGTGATCATCAAGGCCTCCGGCGGTGGTGGCGGTCGCGGCATGCGTGTCGTTCATGCCGAAGGCGCGTTGAACAATGCCATCACGTTGACGAAGGCAGAAGCCTTGGCGGCGTTCAACAACGGCGAAGTTTTCATGGAGAAGTACCTGGAGACGCCAAGGCACATCGAATTCCAGGTGCTTTCGGATGGTCAGGGTCATGCGATTCATCTCTGTGAGCGCGATTGTTCATTGCAGCGCCGTAACCAGAAGGTCATCGAAGAAGCGCCAGCGCCCGGCATTACCGAAGAAGAGCGGCAGCGTATTGGTGAGCGCGTGGCGCAGGCCTGTATCGATATCGGCTATCGGGGTGCGGGTACCTTTGAATTCCTTTATGAGAACGGCGAGTTCTATTTCATTGAAATGAACACGCGCCTGCAGGTCGAGCATCCGGTGACCGAGCTGGTCACCGGCGTCGATCTGGTGAAGTTGCAGATCAGTGTTGCCGCCGGGAAACCGCTGACGCTGAGGCAAGATGAAATCGAGATCCGTGGCCATGCGATGGAATGTCGCCTGAATGCGGAAGATCCGGCGACTTTCATGCCATCTCCCGGCCTCATCAGTCAGTATCATGCGCCCGGTGGCCCCGGCATACGGGTCGATACGCACATCTACAACGGCTATCGCGTACCGCCTTACTATGACTCCATGATCGGCAAGCTGATTACCCATGGTGAGGATCGCGACACGGCAATGGCGCGGATGTGCGGCGCACTGCAGGAGATCGTCATCGAAGGCATCAAGACCAATATCCCGCTGCATCAGGATCTGCTCAAGGACGAGGCGTTTCGTCGTGGCGGCGTCGAGATCCACTATCTTGAGAAAAAGCTGGGGCTTTGATGCCCTGGTTTCACGATGTCCTGGCTGCAACTGCGTTTCCAGATCACGGGCGACAAGCTCGATCAAGTGGAGTCGTGGCTGGAGGATCTGGGGGTGTTGTCGGTGACACTCCGCGATGCTGAGGATGAGCCGCTATTCGAGCCGCCACCCGGTGCGCTGCCAGTCTGGAGCAACATCAAAGTAGAAGCCCTATTCCCTGCCGAGGCTGATCCGGCGGCGATCCACGCTGAACTGTCGCGGCGACTGGGGCGTGAGCCACAGGCGTGGTCCAGCGAAATGCTGCAGGATCAGGCCTGGGAGCGCAGCTGGATGGATCAGTTCGAACCCATGCGTTTTGGTGAGCGCTTGTGGATTGTCCCTTCATGGCATGAACCACCCGACGCCGAAGCGGTGAACCTGCTGCTCGACCCGGGGCTTGCCTTCGGTACCGGCACGCATCCCACGACCGCGCTTTGTCTCGACTGGCTGGATCGTCATCCGCCGGTTGATGCCAAGGTGCTGGATTTCGGCTGTGGTTCAGGCGTGCTGGCGCTCGCTGCACTGAAACTGGGTGCGAGGCAGTTGGTGGGTGTCGATATCGATGAGCAGGCGCTGGTGGCCAGTCGAGACAATGTGGCACGCAACGGCATCGACCCAGACCGCCTGACGCTGTATCTGCCGGATGATTTTCCGGCTGCCGGTCAGTATGACCTCGTCATGGCCAATATCCTGGCGGCACCCTTGATTGACCTGGCCGACAAACTCGTTTCGCATATCCGGCCCGGTGGTGAGATAATCCTTTCCGGCATTTTGCAGGAGCAGGCTGACAGCGTGATGGCAGCCTATGCGCCTGCGGTTCGTTTTACAGATATCCGGCAGCGTGAGGATTGGGTCTTCCTTCACGGCAAGCGCTGAGCCGACGATCGTCTCGACAACAAGAAACCAGAATCCCGAATATTATATGTACGCTGAGTGTCCCCACTGTCATGCCATCTTTCGCGTCACCGAGGAAATTCTTGCTCGGGCGGGTGGTAAGGTGCGCTGCGGCGAATGTGGTGTGGTTTTCGAAGTGGCTGATGTCAGTACGGTCAACGATGCCGAGCCACCCACTGATGAGATCCTCGTTCCCACCAGCCAAGCTGCGCCGGAGGATGATGCCATCGAGGTGGTGCCGCCTGAAGGCGAGCGGCCGACGATCGAAGCGGCGGATTCGGGGTTGCCGTTAGAGCATGGCTTGCCCAGCAGTTTCGACGATACGCCAGCGCCAGTGCTGGCCAAAGAGGAGCCTCCGGAAGAAGATTTCGAGCTGATTATCGAGGAGCGCGAACCGCCCGAAAGTGATGACGACCGCCGTGGGCTCCTGCATCAGTGGGGCTGGGGCTTGCTTGCCATTGTTTTGGCGCTGCTGTTGATCGCGCAGATGCTTGTGGCCAAACGCAATGCCGTGGTGCAGGCCGTACCCGCGATGCGCCCGGTCGTCACGGGGCTATGCAGGGTTGTGGGTTGCAGTGTCGATCCCCGTCGTGATTTGAACCAGATCGAACTGAGCAGCCATTCGGTTTTTTCACACCCTGACACTGATGATGCGCTGATGATTCGCGCCACGATCGTCAATCAGGCCGATTTTCCCCAGCCGTACCCTGTCCTCGCGCTGACCTTGACCGATATCCAGGGGCGAGCAGTCGCATCGCGGCGATTTGCGCCATTCGAATACCTCGACAAGCCCGAATCGTTGCCGCCGATGATGGTGCCGGGACAGCCAGTGCCGGTGCTGATCGAAGTATTCGATCCGGGCAAGAATGCGCTTGCCTTCGAATTCGAGTTTCTCTGAGTCATCGCTGTCCTGATTGCTAGCCCGCTGAATTGTTAAATCTGGCTTATCCGCCGTTATTGCACAAGTTATCCACAGGTTATGAATTGCCGTTGCCGGCAACTGTCTGTATCTTTTCTGCCACTAGCCCGAACTTCTTGCCGGATGACGAGATGATCGCGCTGGGCTTTGGATTTACAAGGGGTTTTGCGAAGGAGTGGAATAACAGTGTTTATTTTCGACTGAGCAAAACCCCTTGTAGATTCAAAGAACAAGCGAGGGCTCGTCAGTCCGGTGAGAAATTCGGGCTAGGTAACGGAATGCTGATCGCTTCCTGCGGTTGGCAGAATCAATACAAGGATTCCGGAT
>CAZQXF010000024.1:0-17023 GCA_964596975.1 uncultured Thiotrichales bacterium
TGATGGTGCAAGCTCGTCAAGTCGAGATGACGGTTGGCCGGGATCACGGCCAGCAGGTAGTTGCCTTCCGTGTCCTCCACAACGACACCCTTGGCCAGCTGTCTGCCCGATACATGGCTGGATTTTGCTGTATCGATACTGCTATGCGAATGGGGGTGATGTATCAATTCATAATCCACATCCGCTGTTTCGAGGTACTGAAGTAAAGAGAGTGCGACTGCCATGATCTACCTCCTGCGATCAAGCATTATGACTGTCATACCCTAAAGTATAGTCGAGCAGGCGCGCAGCTGCTCAGGTTGCTGCGGCTGGTGCTGGCTGGGCTGGCATTTCACCGTTGAGTACCGCTAGCTGCTGAAGGATATCGAGGATGATGGTGCCGTCCATCGGCGTCAGTTCATGGCTGCTGTTACTGAGAATCAGGTACGAGCGGCCTGCCAGCACCGGCACCTGGTTCATGTCTTCGCTGAATGAGGGGACGATGCGATCGCCGTTGCTACGCACCACGGAGAAGTAGTGAATAGCCGGATGCGGTTGCTGGTTGAGCCAGCCGAGCAGGTTCCTGCGCGATGGCGGCAGCAGGTCGACCAAGACACCCCGCGAACGCCTCACCGTGTGATACAGGCTGCCACCAAACAGTCCTTTGACGACGCCAAACGGCCCGGAGCCACTGGTCTTTTTCAGCGCCTTGGCCGCCAGTGGGGTGCCGACATGCGGGCTGGCGATCGTGATTAGCGCGTTGATCTGAGGAATCGGGTCGCGTATCAGTGCCATGCGTGCGACGATCCCGCCAGCTGAGTGGCCTGCGAGAATGATTTTTTCGTCCGGATGCAGCGCAGCGATCTGGCGCAAGAAGCCATTGAGTACGTCAGCCTGAAACTCGACGGGATGCGCCCACGGGATATCGACGGTATAAACACGATTCCCGTTAGCTTCAACATGAGGAAAAGGCTGAAAACCGCGGGCTCCGAAATGACCCGCCAGCGGCCAACCACGTTGCCGCAGCATCGATACAATCCCGCTACGATGCCAGGTTTGTGCGCTGCTCATGTAGCCATGAATCAGCACCAGTGAGTCGGCGTTGACGGCTGTGGAGGCGAGCAGCAGCGCCAGTATGCTCAGTAGTCGGCGAAATCGCATGTCGATATCCTCGTGGAAGCCTTGAGTTCCAAATTATAGGAGTGTGATCGCAGGGGGCAATGGGTATCGTCGCTGCATATGATGAATATCACTGCTGCGACGCGTCCGGCTTCGGCAGGAGAATAAACAGGCGACCGGCTTGCTTCATATGCCCGGCCAGCTGCTCTGCATGCTTCCCGGTACCGAAGAAGATGTCGGCTCGCACCGGGCCGGTAATGGCGCCGCCGGTGTCCTGAGCCAGCATCAGCCGCTGCAATGGCCGACCGTCGGGCAGGGTTGTGTCGAGCCATAACAATGATCCCAGTGGGATGACTCTGCGATCGACGGCAACGCTGCGTAGATCGGTGAGTGGCACGTTCAGCGAGCCGCGCGGGTTTTCATCAGCATTTTGTCGCAGCGTGAAAAACACGTAGCTGGGATTTTCGTTCAACAATGCTTGTGCTCGCTTGGGGTGTGCGTCGAGCCAGCGCCGGATGCTGAACAACGATACCTCGTCGCGCGCCAGCTCACCCCACTCGATCAGCTTTTTGCCAATCGATACGTAAGGGTGCCCGTTCTGATCGGCATAGTTGACGCCCACGAGTGTGCCATCGTCCAGCTGGACCTTTCCCGACCCTTGAATCTGCAGGAAGAAACTGGCGTAGGGATCATCGAGCCACAGCAGCTCGTGACCCTTGAGCGGGGATTCTTCACCGTCGATTTCAGCGCGGCTGTAAAAAGGAACGACGCTATTCGCGTCGATGCGCCCTCGCACACGTTTGCCTTTGAGCTCGGGGTAGAGGCTGTCGAGCTTGATTTTCAGCAGTGAATCCGGGCGTTCGTAGATCGGGTAGCGAAAGGTTTCCGATGCGGTTCGGCTACCATGCAATAGTGGTTGGTAATACCCCGTGATCAGGCCCTCCTGGCTTCCTCCCTTACCAAGGATTTCATGAGGTTGAAAATAAGTTTTAATGAATGACCTTATCTTGGCCTCGTCGCCAGGATCGATTTGTTCAGCGATTGCGCAGAGCTGTTTCCACTGATCGTCGCGCCGCTGCATGCGAGGGCACTGCGCCAGCAATGCGGGCCAGGCATCGACCAAGCGATCTTGAGTCCAGCCAGGCAGTGCTGACCAGTCGACCGCTGCGCCGATGCCCGGTTCGCGTGTTTTGAACCAGTTACAGGCGGACAACAGGGAGAAGATGGCAAGGACAACAAGCCAATTGGTGGATGCTGCCCAGCCTGATCCTGATAATCGCGAAAACTTGAGCTGGTAAAAAGGGCGGTGCATGGTTGGATGCCTGTACGAAGGAAAAACGAATGGGCATTGTACCGGTAGAATGGAAAGACGAGGGGTTGCGTGGAGGCGATAACGAACACTGAGGCCGGGCTGTTCATCAGCGCATTCATCTCTTCGACCATTGCGCCCGGTGGCTCGGAAGCCTTGCTTGCCTGGCTTGCCAGTGAGCAGCCCGAGCATCCGCTGCGCTTGATTCTGATCGCCACGATTGGCAATACGCTCGGCGCGATGACCAGCTGGGGGCTGGGACTTTGGATCAGCCACTATCGCCGCCCCGAGGCGGTGCTTCGCAAGGTATCGCACAAGACGCTGGATCAGATGCGACACTGGGGTGTGCCGCTGCTGCTGTTGAGCTGGCTGCCGGTCATTGGCGATGGCCTTTGCCTGGCAGCCGGTTGGCTACGCTTCCCGTTGGGCGCGTCGCTGGTCGCGATTGCCGCAGGCAAACTGCTGCGTTACTGGCTAGTGGTCGAGGCGGTGACCCGTTTGCACTGAGAAAAGCCCGCCTGAATAGTTACACAGCTGGCTCATCTGAACTTGTGGCAGGCTGCGCAGCTCCCTGCAATGTGTCCCGCCAGAAAATAGTTCGGCGGTTGCATCTCAGCTTGTTCACGTGCCAGCGCAACATCGTCCAGAAACGTGCTCATGTGCTTGTCCAGCACCGGGTCAGTGCTATAGCCCTTTTCGGTATGCAGTGTTGAAGCGAGTGTTTCGAGTGTGCGCAGCTCGCTGACAACGGTCGCACGATCAATCTTGTCCTGTGACGGTGCAGAACGAATGGCGTTTTCCAGCCGCGTCACCGCATCAGCCATCTGCCGCATCGCACCGGTGATGGTCGAACGTTCTATATAGGTCACGTCGCCAGGGTAGGTCAGTTTGCGAATTTCGCTGCAACCGGTTGCAAGCAAGGCAATTGCGATTGCGATCGTCAGCAGGCTGGAAGGCCGAAAGGTGCTGAAGCGTGGCATGGGGACTCCTTGTTGTTTTGAATGGATCCACGGCGATGATTATACTCCCGAGTGCCAGGAGCCTGCTATGAACCCGGTAATATAGTGATGGCCGGATCAGTAATTTCCGGAGAATAGCTGCCAGATGGAGCTGGGATGACAAAAACGATAGCGACAATTTTCAAGGGCCTGTTTCTGAGCTGCTGTCTGCTCGGTGTGGCCGCCAGTGAAGGGATCTACAAATGGGTCGATGGAAAGGGTGTGACGCACTATTCCGAATCATCGCCCGATAACGTCCCGGCGCGGGAGGTCGAGATCGAGCCGCCGCCTGCTGCGGAATCGATTGATGCAGCGCAGCAGCGGCTCAAGCAGTCGGCGCAGGACTATCAGCAGCGCAGCGAGGCTTTCGAGGCTGAAAAACAACGCAGCCAAGCTGCTCAGCATGCTCGGGAGCAGTCGAAGAAACAGAAAATGGAGCAATGTGGTACCGCCCTGGTGCAGCTGCGCGTGCTGGAAAAAATGGTTCCGGTCTACCGTGATGAAGAGGGCATCTACCACAGCCAGACGTCGGTACATTCGGCAGGCTACAGTGGCAAGCGCAGCTATCTCAGTGATGACGACCGGAGCACGGAAATTGCGCGTTTTAAACAACAGGTGGATGCCAACTGCGAGCCAGGCGATGAAAAAGAGGCAGAGCTGCGCGAACGGCTGATTGCCGACTACCATCGACGGCAGTGCCGGGCGGCGCGGGAGTTGCTGGTTGAGCTGGAACAGCAGCGGGTTGATCGGCGTGATGAAGACATCGTTGCAGTGATGCAGGACATCGATCGGCACTGCCATCGCCCGCGTCGCTAATAACCGTCTTGCCAGTCTGCTCCGGGCATGCGATAAAGCAGGCAGTGACCTCCTGCGGAGAAGCACGTGAGCAGCCAGAACATCCTACCGTTTGAAACCGCCAGGGGCGATGGCAGCGTGCCTGATATCCCGATGCAGCCCGCATCCATCGAGATCTGGGAAAGCAAGTACCGCCTGCAAACGCGCGCTGGTGAACCGATTGATCAAAGCATCGACGACACCTGGCAACGCGTGGCCCGTGCGCTTGCCGAGGTCGAGCAGACTCCGGACTTGCGGCGTCATTGGCAGGAACGCTTCCTCTGGGCGCTGCGTCACGGTGCTATTCCTGCCGGGCGTATCGTCTCCAATGCCGGGGCTGAGGCCCACAAGCCAGCCACTTCGACGATCAATTGCACCGTGTCCGGCACCATCGAGGATTCGATGGACGATATCTTGCAGAAGGTGCATGAAGCGGGACTGACGCTGAAAGCGGGCTGCGGCATCGGCTACGAGTTTTCGACGCTGCGCCCGCGTGGTGCCTGGGTATCGGGCGCCGGCGCGCAGACATCCGGCCCGCTGTCGTTCATGGATATCTACGATCGCGTCTGCTTCACCGTTTCCTCTGCCGGCGGCCGGCGCGGCGCGCAAATGGCGACCTTCGATGTTTCCCATCCCGATGTCATCGAGTTCATCCGCGCCAAGCGTGAGGCCGGTCGCCTGCGCCAGTTCAACCTGTCGTTACTGATTTCCGATGCGTTTATCGATGCGGTACAGACGGACGCACCGTGGCCGCTGGTTTTTCCGCTGCGTGAGGGCGAGCTGACTGACGATATCGATCTGCAGGACGAAGCGCAGATCGTCTGGCGCGAGTGGCCTACCCATGATGGCTTGATTGTCGATGATGCTGGCAGGGTTGCCTGCCGAATCTACCGGACGATTCCGGCGCGCCGATTGTGGGACGTGATCATGACGTCCACCTACGATTTTGCCGAGCCCGGCTTTATTCTGATCGACCGTGTCAACGAGCTGAACAACAACTGGTTCTGCGAGCAGATCCGCGCAACCAACCCCTGTGGCGAACAACCACTCCCGCCGTATGGCGCCTGTCTGCTCGGTTCCATCAACCTGACGCGGTTCGTGCGTCAGCCATTTACCGATGATGCTTTTTTCGACTGGGAGCAGTTCCGAGAAGTGGTGGCGGTATTCACGCGGATGCTCGACAATGTGGTCGAGATCAATGGCCTGCCACTGCCACAGCAGCGTGATGAAATCATGCGCAAACGCCGTCATGGGATGGGTTTTCTTGGTCTCGGTTCGGCCATGACGATGCTGCGCATGCGCTATGGCAGTGATGCCTCACTGACATTTACCGAACAGGTTTCGCGTGAACTGGCGCTGACGGGCTGGCGCGAGGCGCTGGCGCTGGCAAAAGAGAAGGGACCTGCGCCGTTATTGCAGGAGATGTTCGAGGTGACGCCAAAAATACTGCGGCAACGCCCCGAATTGGCGCGCGATGGGTACAAGGCCGGTGACCAGATCAAAGGCAGCGTACTACATGCGCGCTATAGTCGTTACATGCAGAAAATTGCCGAAATCGACCCAGCGCTGGTCGAAGCGCTCGCCGAGACCGGCGCTCGTTTTACGCACCACAGCTCGATCGCCCCGACCGGGACCATATCGCTGTCACTGGCCAATAACGCCAGCAATGGCATCGAACCCAGCTTCGCCCATCAATACGCGCGCAATGTGATTCGCGCCGGTAAAAAGAGCAAGGAGAAAGTCGATGTCTTTTCCTTTGAGCTGCTTGCCTACCGGCATCTGATCGACCCCGGGGCAAAAGCCAATGGCGACAAGCCGCTGCCTGAGTATTTCATCTGTGCCGACGATATTTCGCCCGCGTCGCATATTGCGGTGCAGGCGGCGGCACAGCGCTGGATCGATTCCTCTATTTCCAAGACGGTGAATGTACCCACCGCATTTCCCTATGCGGAATTCAAGGATATCTACCTGCTTGCCTGGCAACATGGGCTGAAAGGTTGTACGACCTTTCGCTTCAACCCTGAAGCGTTTCAGGGTGTGCTGGTCAGGGACGAGGATCTGGAAAACACGATCTATGAATTCCGTCTGGAGAGTGGCGAAGTGCTGAAGCTCAAGGGAAATGAAGAAATTGAGTATGACGGTGAGATCCATACCGCGGCAAATCTCTATGACGCCTTGAAAGAAGGGTATTACGGGAAATACTGATATGGTCGTAAAAATAGACAGCAAGATTGTCGATTTCGGCGTCGTCGACAGCAGTGATGCCGACAAGGCGAGTCCTGAAATCGATTCTGCGAAGAAAAACGAGGCAAAACCGCGCCCTGAGATCGTGCAGATGCATGAAAGTGTCAAGCGCCCAGAGGAGTTGGTCGGCACAACCTATAAATTGAAACCACCTGAGCATGTCTCTGATCATGCGCTGTATATCACCATCAATGACATTATTCTCAATGAAGGCACCGAGCATGAACTGCGCCGTCCATTCGAGATTTTCGTCAACTCGAAAAACATGGATCATTTCCAGTGGATCGTCGCCTTGACGCGGATTATTTCGGCGGTGTTCCGCAAGGGCGGGGATGTGACCTTTCTGGTCGAGGAATTACGCTCGGTTTTCGATCCGCGCGGTGGCTACTGGCACAAAGGGCGCTATGTGCCGTCGCTGATTGCCGAGATTGGCGATGTGATCGAAAAACATCTGATCAAGATCGGCATGATCGAATCGCCAGAACTCGATGAGGCGCAGAAAAAGCTCATTGATGCCAAACGTGCCGAATTTGAATTGACACCAACCCCAGGGCCGGGTGATGAAACTGACCGTGAAGAGAGTGAGTTTCCGCCCAGCGCCGTGCTATGTAACAAATGCCTTGCCAAAGCCGTGGTCCTGCTGGACGGTTGCATGACCTGCCTGAGCTGTGGCGACTCCAAATGCGGGTGAATGGATGACGGCAGAGGCTGGTGATCGGCAAAGCAGTGCGCTGTCGTTCGGGCGGCTGACTGAGGCAGACATTCGCGCCGCACTGAACAAGCCGATGTCACCACTGTTCGATCTTCCCGAGGATCATAGTCAGCATGTCAGTCCACGTCAGGCGGCTGTACTGGTGCCGTTCGTGCGCCAGAACGATCACTGGGCGCTTGTGTTCATCCGTCGGGCGTTGTCCCGCCGCGATCGCCACAGCGGTCAGGTCGCCTTCGCCGGCGGCATGTGGGAAACACACGACGCATCCCTGGACATGACCGCTTTGCGAGAAGCACGTGAAGAAATTGGCCTGAATCCAGAAGATGTCCGCCTGCTGGGAGAGCTGCCGTTACATCGCAGCATTGCCGGTGTTGCTATCAAACCGGTGGTAGCAACCATGCCCTGGCCTTATCCTCTACAACCGGAGCTGGCCGAGGTCGCGCGCATCTTCACCATCCCGCTCGACTGGCTCGCCACGGCTGAGAATTACGAAATCGTCGATATTATGTCAGTACAATCTCAGCAAGCGGGCAAGTCGGTCTCGTATCGGGAGTTTGACGGCGAACGGCTCTGGGGCGCAACGGCACGCATCACCCTGACGCTGGTTTCCCGCCTGTCGAGCTATTGTGGACAGCCGTTAGTGCTGTGCAATGCGTCTTTATCCGACAATTAGGCTACTGCCATGACACTCAGCCTTCGGCATATCCATGAACTGGCGCTCGACCCTGCCAATGCGGCCTACATCGAACAGATGCATGAACGCTGGGAACAGAATCCGACAGCACTCGACAGCAGTTGGCAGGCATTTTTCTCTACCCTTGAAGAGACAAAACAACAGGAGCGTTTTCCGGAAAATGCGAGCGCGGCGTTGGAGAGGTTGCGCAAACTCAAGGGGGCGCATCGCCTGATCGGGGCCTATCGCATGCTCGGCCATTTGATGGCTGATACGGACCCGTTGGGTGTCAAAGAGAGAAAGCGTCCCTACGGCTTGAAGCTGGAGGAGCATGATCTCTCCAGCGATGACCTCGATCAGCCTGTGCTGGTGACATCGATCGACCCGGACGAGGCCATGCCGCTGCATGAAGTCATCCGCGTTCTGAACCGGGTCTATTGCGGATCGCTGGGATCTGAGAGTTTTCACCTCACCTCGACCCGTCAGCGCCGCTGGATTACGCATCGCCTGGAGCAGTCCCGCGGACAATGGGCTTTTGCGCTCGACCATGCGACACGGCGTCGTGTGCTTAAAGAACTGACCGCCGCAGAAGGTCTGGAACACTTTCTGCACCGGCGCTATGTGGGGCAGAAACGCTTTTCGCTCGAAGGCTGTGAGGTATTGATCCCGCTGCTCAATGATATTGTGCAGCAGGGCGGTCGTCAGGGCGTCGAAGATATCGTCATCGGTATGGCGCATCGTGGTCGGCTCAATGTACTGGTCAATACCCTCGGCAAACCGCCTCGCCAGCTTTTCCGCGAATTCGATGGCGAACTGTCGGATGAGTTGTCCGGTTCGGGGGATGTGAAATACCACCAGGGATACTATTCCGAGATCGACGCCGGTGGTCAGCGCGTTCGCGTTTCGCTGGCCTTCAATCCGTCGCATCTGGAAGTGATTTCGCCTGTTGTGCTGGGTGGTGTGCGGGCGCGGCAAGATAGTCAACCGGACGGTGATCAGGCACGGAACAAGGTAGTTCCGGTGATTCTTCACGGCGATGCCGCTTTTTCCGGCCAGGGTATCGTTGCCGAGACCTTCAATCTTTCCAAGACGACCGGCTACGGTGTTGGCGGTGCCATTCATGTCGTCATCAACAACCAGATTGGCTTTACCACCAGTTCACCGCTGGAGGCACGCTCGACGCTCTATTGCACCGAAGCCGCAAAAATCATCAAGGCGCCGATATTTCATGTCAATGGTGATGATCCCGATGCGGTGATTTTCGTTACCCGGCTGGCGCTGGACTACCGAAATACATTCAATAACGATGTCGTGATCGACGTCGTCTGCTATCGGCGTCACGGCCATAACGAGGCTGATGAGCCGATGATGACGCAGCCGGTCATGTATTCAAGCATCCGCAAGTTGAAACCGGTGCGTGAGCGCTATGCTGAGATGCTGGCGGATCAAGGTTTGATTGCTGACAACGAAGCGAAGACGCTGTGGCAGGACTGCCGCAGCGCACTGGAAAAGGGGGCTTCGGTTGCCAACGGCTTCTTGCGCGGGTCGCACAGCAATTACGCCGGCAACTGGTTGCGATATCTGTCAGCGTCACGGGAAGAGCGGGTGGACACCAGGGTGTCGCTGGCGCGCTTGCAGGGAATTGGTGAAAAGGTAACGACTGTTCCTGAAGGTTTCGTTGTTCATCGTCGCGTCGCGGCGCTGCTGGAACAACGGCAAAAAATGATGCGCGGTGAAGCACTGCTCGACTGGGGTATGGCGGAAACGCTGGCCTATGGATCATTGCTGCAACAAGGCTATGCTGTCAGGCTCTCGGGTCAGGACTCCGGGCGGGGCACGTTTTCACACCGGCATGCCGAATGGCATCACCAGCAGGCGCGGCAGCGTCATGTGCCGCTGCAACATCTCTTCGCTGCGCAACCGATGTTTCGTGTCATCAATTCGCTGTTGTCTGAAATGGCGGTGCTGGGTTTTGAATATGGCTACGCCACATCCAGCCCTGAAACACTGGTGATCTGGGAGGCGCAGTTTGGCGATTTTGCCAATATGGCGCAGGTGATGATCGATCAGTTTCTGGTTGCCGGACATCAGAAATGGGGACGTCTGTGCCAGCTCGTGCTTTTCCTGCCGCATGGTTATGAAGGGCAGGGGCCGGAACACTCATCGGCGCGGCTGGAGCGCTATCTTCAGCTCTGCGCACAACGCAATATGCGCGTCTGGATGCCGACCACGCCGGCGCAGTTGTTTCACTTGCTGCGAAACCAGATGATGCGCAGTTTCCGGCGTCCCCTGATTGTCATGATGCCGAAAAGTCTGTTACGTCATCCGCTTTCGAAATCACCCTTGGAAGCGTTGACGGATGGTGCCCTCGAACGGGTGCTGCGTGATGACTCCATCGCTGCACCCAAGGCAGTGAGGCGGGTGGTGCTATGCAGTGGCAAGATCTGGTTCGAACTGCAAGCGCAGCGCGAGCGGGAAAAGAAAGCAGATATTGCGCTGGTCAGAATCGAACAGCTCTACCCGTTTCCGCGCGATGAAGCCGCCGCCGCACTTGCCGACTACCCCAACGCCGACGAAATCGTCTGGTGCCAGGAGGAACCGCGCAATCAGGGTGCGTGGTACCAGATCCGTCATCACCTCCAGGCGCTGACCACGGCAGGACAGCAGTTGCACTACGCTGGCAAAGCGCCATCCGCTTCCACGGCCTGCGGCTACCATCAGCTGCATCAGCGGTTACAGCAACAGGTTCTCGACTTGGCGCTATCGGAACAAATGATTGAGGATGGTGGGGATCGGCTGGAGGATTATTGAATGCGAGTCTTGTCTCTGATCAGGCTTGCGTCTGACTAACGATTCACCCGGATGCGCGCAGCACAGCCTTGTTCCCAAGGCTGTGCTCATGCTGTTTCAGCAAACTATTTTGCGCCTGCTTTTTCCACTTTAGCCGGTGTTGGATGAAACTCCGCACGTCGGTTTAGTGCCCGTCCTTCTTTTGTGCTGTTATCGGCGACCGGCTCGCGTTCACCGCGTCCTTCATAACTGAGTCGGGAGTTGGCGATGCCTTTTCCTGTCAGGTAGTTGGTAGCGGCCTTGGCGCGGGCCAGGGAGAGGCCGAGGTTATAAGTATCGCTGCCACGACTGTCGGTATGCCCGACGATGAGTAGCTTGACCTTGGGATAGGTGTTGAGCACGGTGACGAGTCGATCGAGGCGGGCGCGCGCGTCGGCGGTCAGAGTCGATTTATTGGTATCGAAGTGGATGGGTTCGAGTACCAGGGTGATGACCTCAGCGGGTTTTTTCGGAGGCACGGGGGCCGGCTCTTCCACCGTGACAACTTCCGGGGCGGGTACAACAGGTGGTGGCACATACGCTTCTTCTTCTGCACCACCAAAACGTTTCACCAGGCTCATGGTTACCATCGTGGCATCCTTGTCGATATATTCGTATTCGCCACGAAAGGAGAGATCGTTGTCGAACTGATATTCGATGCCGACGCCGGCATAGATTTCCTGCCCTTCGACTTCACGGAAAGTGACGGTATCGCTGCTGTTGTCGATCTGGCCGTATCCGAGCTTGCCCAGCAGGGCAAAGCCATCGCGGTTGTCGGGCAGGGTGGCAACGAGTCCGATACCGTAGCTGTCGTAATCGATATCGCCTCCGCCGCCTGCGCCGTCGGAGAGGCTGGCAGCGCCCATGCGTGCGGCGAAGCCTTCGACAGAAAGCCAGTCCGTGGCGTCGTAGCCGAGGAAAAGCTTGAATGCCTTGTCGTTTTTCTCGCTGACACTCCAGGCCGGCAGATTGACGATTTTCGGTTCTAGTTGGGACATGCCGAAGCCACCCCCGACATAGAACTGGCCTTGTTCGGCACTGGCGGAAGATGCGAGGCCAAGCAGGACTGCTGTGCTGATCAGTCTGCGTCGGCGTAGTGCCAGTGGCAGTAGCGCCAGGGCAAAGGGCAGTCCGAATCCGCCGACGCCGCCATCAACCCGTGTGAGGATTTCGGCCTTGCCTGTATCACCCAGGACGGCGCGTCCCCGATCCCAGCCGTCGCCGTCAGGGTCGGTAAAATTGTCGACGATGCCGTCATTGTTGACATCGGCCCGGCCGGTCCCGGCTATGTCGAATTGACCATCGTTGTTGCTGTCGAGATCGCGATAATCCTTGTTGCCATCGCCGTCGGTATCAGGGCGTGGCCAAGGTGTAACGGCCAGCGGGTCGTGATAGCCATCGCCATTGGCATCGACAAAGTTGTCGACACGACCGTTGTTGTCGACATCGCTGCCTTGCGCTTCGATGATGTCCGGAATCGTGTCGTTGTCGGTGTCGAGATCGAGGTTGTTCGGTACGCCGTCACCATCGAAATCACCGGTGCCTTCCTCGCTGTCGAGAATGCCGTCGTTGTCGTCGTCGATGTCGATGTCGTTTGGAATACCATCGTTGTCGGCGTCGTCACCGGTGTTGCCTCGCAGCGTCAGCAACAACGGGTTTTCGTCCGGATCGTTGGACGGAATCGACAATGTTCCGGTTTTGCTCCCTGCTGTCGTGGTAGAGAAACTCATGTTGATGGTGCAGGTAGCCGCCGGCACCAGCGTCTTGCTGCTGCAGTTATCGGTGACGATGGTGAAATCGGTGTTTGCCGGATTGGCAATATTGCCGATGATCAAGTTGCCAGTCCCCTTGTTGGTCAGTGTGATTGTCTGGCTGACCGGGGCGCCGCCCAGCGTAAAGGCCGGGAAAAGGACGTTGGTGGTGCTGCTGCCGCCCACGCTGGCATCGATATCGACACCACCAATGGGAACGCACTCCTGTAAGCTGATCAAGGTCATGGCAAAGTCGTTGCCGAAGGCCGTTATAAACTGCTGCGCATCATGCACAGAGAGTTTGGCCGTGGTCTTGTTGCCTGCATTGACGGTGACACCGAGCCGCTGCCAGGTATCTTTGGTGGCTTCATTGACGCAATCGCCTTGCACAGGATCGACGGGGCCACCTGCGTCGCAAACTGCAATCAAGCCGCCGGCTTGTACTCCATCAATACGAAAGCTGATCTGTGGTGCCACGGGACCGGCAGCCTGGTGGCCAGGCGCCAGTGCATTGGAGAGATAAGCGGTGAAGGCGTAGTCTTTGTTAGGCTTGAGGCCAGTGACTTCCTGCTCCCAGATCAGTGTTGGTGCGCCGTCATTGACACCGTTGTAAGCCAGCCAGCTCTCAGTGGCCGGTACTGGAGGAAGACCAAAGCCGGGGTTGGGGTCGCCGGGAAAGGCAATCTGTTTGACGACGGCACCGAAATCCACGTCACCGTCGATAATGCTGATACCGGTTTTCGGAAAGGCTGAGGTGTTTGGCGGATTCCCATCGACCGGATACTGCCCCCGGGGGAACTTGAATGGGATTTCGGTGCGAAAACTGTCGTATCCCTGGCTGAAATTGCTGTCGATAAATTTTTCGTTGCCATCGGGCACGAAGCCGGTTGGGCAGCCCAGCTCCGCGAACAGAGGCTGGGAGAGCATTGCAACGGCAATGGCTGCCGCGAGTTTGACAGGTCGTACACTATATTGTTGTTTCACTGATTCTAGTCCTCCAGGGCATCGACTCGCTCGCATTGGCGGCAGTCGTTGAATCGTCTGATTATTCGAGATTTTATCGCAACAACCCTACCTTAAACTGTGACGTTTTAGATACATTTGCCGCACATTACCCTCAGATGCCGAGGAAGTGACGTATTTCCGGCAGTGCCTCGGCAAGATGGTCAAATGAATGACTGCCGCCGGGGTAGACAACCGTCTTGCCCGTAAGCTGGCGGTATTTGTCGATGGCATACCTGACCGGGATCACCGTATCTCCCGCATCCAGCAGCAACAGCGTTGGCGTCTGAATCTCGCTTCCTACGACATCATAGCGGGCGAGTTGTTCCCAGTTTTCATGAGAAAATACAAACTGCTCACCGTTGACCATATTGGTGTTTGTGCCGATCCAGGGTTTCAGCGGCGGCTGGGGGTCGAGTGCAGGATTGATCAATACCACCTTGTCGATATCGTCCCGGGTGGCGGCCAGGTACTGGGCATAGTAGCCACCCAGTGAGCTGCCCATCAGGGCGAGTTGTTCCCCGGGATGCCGCTGGTGAATCGTCTCGATCGCGGTATTGATTGTGGCGACGGCGCTGACCGGTTGGTGCGATGCGTAGTCGAGGATAGTGAATGGGGTTGGGGCCAGCTGCTGTTGCAATGCATTCGCCTTGTGCGATGCGGCCGCACTGCTGAAGCCATGCAGATAGAGAATGTGCATCAGTCTTTGGCGGCAGGGGCGGGTTGTCGATGAATCGTTTGCAGCAAGCGGCGTGTTTTCTGCGGGTCGATCAGGTCGGAAAGCGTATAGCGTTGCAAGGTCTCGACATAACTCGTCATGGCTTCCGCAAGAATGTGGTTGAGATGGCAGGCAGGCAGCAATTTGCATCCCAGCGCGGCGCAGTCGATAGAGGTCAGCGTCGGTTCGAGACGACTGACGACTTCACCGATATTGATATCCTCAGGCGCCCGTGCAAGGCGAATTCCACCGCCTTTTCCTCGCCGGGTGAGGATATATCCCTCTTGCCCGAGCCGATGCACAATCTTGACAATGTGGTTGCGGGAAATCTCGTAGTCTCTGGCAATGTCACCGAGCTGGGCCAGTTGTCCATCTGGCAGAATGGCCAGATACATCAGCACGCGCAGGGAATAGTCGGTTTGTCGGGTCAGCTGCATGGGGATGGTTGTCAGGTCGACGAGGAATAATATAACATATATCTAGTTTACATCTTAAAGCCCGTTGCCGTAACCTCCTGCGTGAAACAGCAACAGAAA
This sequence comes from uncultured Thiotrichales bacterium, assembly GCA_964596975.1. Lineage (GTDB taxonomy): Bacteria > Pseudomonadota > Gammaproteobacteria > UWMA-0217 > UWMA-0217 > JALSHZ01. The sequence continues at coordinate 14,705 of CAZQXF010000024.1, forward strand.
ATCAACCCGAACAGGCCCCCGAATGCTGAATATCGAAGAACCCGTGACCGACAAGACTGCGTTTCTGAAGCTGGGATTTCGCCCGTTTTTCAGTGCTGCCATGATCTATGGCGTGGTCGCCATGCTGTTGTGGATGGGCATGTATTTTCATGGCTGGTCGCTGCCAGCTTCCAGTTATCCGACAACAATCTGGCATGCCCATGAAATGGTATTTGGCTTTGGTCTGGCCATATTGGGTGGTTTTTTGCTCACCGCTGAAATGAACTGGACGGGTGTGCAAACGGCTCGGGGCGCAGCATTACTGGTGCTGCTACTGCTGTGGCTGGCGGGCAGGGCGCTCGCATTTGTCGTCACGGATGCGGGGCTTGTCGCGCTGGCCGCGGTGGACCTGGTGTTCAACCTGCTGCTGACGATGGCGCTGACGCACCCTATTGTCAAAGCCCGGCAGTGGCATCAAATCGGCTTTCCGTTGCAGATTGGATTGATGGCTGTCGCCAACCTGCTGTTCTATCTTGGCTTGCTCGGCCTCTGGCCAGCGGCATTGACGATTGGTCTTTACGCTGGTTTCTATCTGGTGTTGTCGATCATTTTCACGATGGGGCGGCGGGTGATCCCGTTCTTTATTGAAAAGGGTCTCGGCTGTCCATTCACGGCGAAAAATTATAAATGGTTGGACATCTCTACGGTCGTCTTGTTTGCACTTTTCGTCATCGCAGATCTGGTCGGCGCAATGCCTCGTCTCACGGCGCTGCTGGCGCTCGTGCTGTTTCTGCTGCATGGCTGGCGACTGTTGGGCTGGTATCACGCCGGGATCTGGAAAAAAACGCTGCTGTGGACGCTCTATCTCGGATATTGGTGGATCGTCTTCGGCTTTCTGCTCAAGGCGATCAGCAGTGTTACCGGACTATCACCGTATCTCGCCATCCACAGCTTCGCCTATGGCGGAATCGGCCTGATCACCATTGGCATGATGGCACGGGTGACGCTGGGACATACCGGCAGAAATGTGTTCGATCCACCTCGGCTGCTGTTGCCGATCTTTTTGTTGCTGGCCACCGGTGCGGTCGTCAGAGTGATTTTGCCGTTGTTCGCGGCCAGCCATTACGGGCTGTGGATTGGCTTGTCGCAGTCACTATGGGCCGCCGCGTTTCTCGGTATGGCGGTGTTTTACGTACCGATGCTGATCAAGGTGAGAATCGACGGGCGTCCTGGATAGCATCTACAGAAAAGTTCCCGTATTGCCGTCAACCCCGAAAGGCGTACAATGCGATGAATCGCAGACAAGCGGTTGTTTTGCTTGCATGCACTCGGGGGCATTGATTACTCATGATGAAGCGGCCAGTCGCTGACAAGATTCCACCGCCAGCGGCGGAATCGAAACTAAGCAGACGTGAGCTGGATGCCACGCAGTTGTATCTCAAGGAAATCGAGTTTTCACCACTGCTATCGCCGGAGGAGGAGGTCTACTATGGCCGCCTTGCCCGCAAAGGCGACGAAACCGCACGGCGCAAGATGATCGTCTGCAATCTGCGCCTCGTCGTCAAGATTGCGCGGCACTATCTCAATCGCGGGCTGAGTCTGCTCGATCTGATCGAAGAAGGGAATCTTGGCCTGATGCGTGCGGTTGAGAAATTCGACCCTGAAAGAGGCTTTCGCTTTTCCACTTACGCAACCTGGTGGATTCGCCAGACCATCGAACGCGGGCTGATGAACCAGACCCGCACCATCCGCTTGCCGATTCATGTCATCAAGGATCTCAACAGCTACTTGCGTGGTGTCCGCGAGCTGACACAAAAACTCGGGCGTGATCCCAGCGCCGAAGAATCTGCCGAGTATCTGGGCAGGGATCTGGAGCAGGTGGAGAAACTGCTCAACCTCAGTGAAAAAGTGACATCTCTCGATACGCCCGTCAGCGCAGAGAACAACCATGCCGTACTCGAAAACGTCATCGACGACACGTTCCCGTCACCCGATGCGGTATTGGAGGATGGCGATATCATCCGCCTGGTCGGGCAATGGCTCGACGATCTCGATGACAAACAGAAGGAAGTCATTGTGCGGCGCTTCGGCCTGCTTGGTCACGAGGCGGCGACGCTGGAGCGCGTTGGCAACGAGCTGGGCGTTACGCGTGAGCGTGTACGCCAAATCCAGATGGAAGCACTACGTCGCCTGCGGCGAATACTGGCTGGGCAGGGGTTTTCTGAGGATACGCTGTTGAGTTGATGCGATGACTCAACGCTCTGTTTTGGGTTACTCGCTGAGTAGTTACCGTTCTCCTACAATCAACCCCGCCGCCACACGCCGCCCTTCGGCGACGAC
>CAZQXF010000025.1:0-16814 GCA_964596975.1 uncultured Thiotrichales bacterium
CACCCTGTAGAAAATTTCACAACCCCTTTGGCGACTACTTCATCCACTGTTGAAATTCAGCCGCTTTGCACAGGAAACAACTCAACCACACAGCCAACTCAAACCGGATCGAGTTTGCGTATGGCCGCTGGCAATAACTTGAGATCGGCGAGTCCTGCAATCAACGCCTTGCCAAAACTGGCCTCTTCTTCATACACCATTTTATAAAACTGCACTTTCATGGTGAGCGCGCTGCCAAGCATGATGGAGAGCAGCGTCATGAACGAGCCGAGCGCCAACGTCGACACGCCTGAAATGCCTTGGCCAATGGTGCACCCCATACCCAGCACGCCACCAATGCCCATCAGCAGACCGCCAACAAGATGGTTGATGAAGTCACCGAGATCATTGAACCACTCAACCTTGAACTTGCGCGTCACAACCGTATAGAAGAATGCGCCGGCAATCACGCCCACCCCGGCAAACATGGCAAACGTCAGCATCAGCGGCGAAAACCCGCTCAATCCCCAGTTATAGAGTTGGCCGCTGGGCTGGACGAAAGTGAGCGCCTGGGCGCCCACAGCCAAAGGCCTTTCATCCATGAACTCCACCTCCTCCAGCCACAGCTGCCCCATCGGGCCAGTTGTGACGTACCAGGCGGCCACGACGGCCAGGCCAACAACCAGGCCACCCAGAATGTTGTCGAAACTGCCACGAAAATCAGTCGACCAGAATGCCCAGATGATCAGTGCCCCAGCCAGAACAGACGCCACCACATATTCAAGGTTAGCAGCTGCCACCCCAAATCCGCCCCGAAGGATGGCGGGAATGCTCTGATCGTCAATACCCATGCGCCCGAGATCAATGAACAGCGGTGTCATCCACTGCAAAAAAACGTTGTAGCCAAAATTGGTGAACATCATCAGATAGGCCGTCACGCCCATCGCCGCAATGGTGAATATCGACTTGAGATTCCCACCACCTGCCCGTAGCAGGTTCTTGTTGCCGCAGCCCGAGCCCAATGTCATGCCAATGCCGAACAGCAAACCACCAACCAGGTATCTCGGCCAAGCAAGTATCGCCGTGCGGTAGGGCGGCACAGCACTGTCACCACTGGCGGTTACTGCAAGGTCACTGATACCGAATAGCTGTAATGCCATCACACCAAGCATAGCGACGGCGGCCGCAAACAGCCACGCGCGCAGCCGGCCAGTGTCACCCATATTGACAGCATCGGACACCGCGCCCATGGTGCAAAAGTTGGTCTTGACAGCGACGGCACCCATGACAAAGGTGATGGCAAACGCCGACAACAGGATCTGCATGGATATGCTCATGAGAGTTCTCCTTCTGGTTCTACAACCATATGACAGCGACGGTGGCAGGCCGCCCCAAGCTCGTTACTCCACATAACATGTCGCATCAGCAACACCAGCAGCCTCGAATCCCGCCCTGCGCAACCGGCAGGCATCACATTTCCCGCAGGCACGACCTTCGGCATCCGCCTGATAGCAGCTGACGGTGTCACGATAGTCGATGCCGAGCTCGATGCCACGGCGAATGATTTCGGCTTTCGATAGCTGGATCAGCGGCGTGTTGATACGTATTGACTGCCCTTCAACGCCCGCCTTGGTGGCGAGATTGGCCATGGTTTCGAAGGCTTCGATAAAGCCGGGACGGCAGTCAGGGTAGCCTGAGAAATCGACCGCATTGACACCGATGTAGATGTCGGCGGCGCCCAGCACCTCGGCCCAGGCCAACGCAATGGAGAGAAACACCGTGTTCCGAGCCGGGACGTAGGTGACCGGAATCCCGTCAGCCGGCGTTTCAGGCACGTCGATACGACTGTCCGTCAGTGCCGACCCTCCGATCCCAGCAAGGTCGAGGTCGATGATGCGATGCTGCTCGACCGCAAATTGCCGTGCAATCCTTTGCGCCGCCTCAAGCTCGGCGCTGTGACGCTGACCATAGCGAAAACTCAAGGCATGGCAGCGATGCCCCGCCGCAGTCGCCATCGCGAGTACCGTAGCCGAATCCATGCCGCCCGACAGCAATACAACCGCATCCTTGCTCATCGTCCCGGCTCCTCTCCCCAGAGCAGTTTGTGTAGCTGGAGCTGAAAACGCGCATTCACCCCGTCGGCCAGCATCCAGGCGGCCAGATCGGCTGGCAGCAAGTCACCATGCACCGGCGACAGCAGCACTTCGCAGCGCGACGGCAGATCTCGCTCCGCCATCAGTGAGCGCGCCCATTCGTAGTCTTGTCGATTGCAAATGACGAATTTGACCTGATCCCGCATGCTCAGATATTCGAGGTTGTCGTAGCGGTTGCGCGCCACCTCACCAGATGCGGGGGTCTTCAGATCCATGACCTTGACCACGCGCGGATCGACGCCGGAGACATCGAGCGCACCGCTGGTTTCAAGCGATACATGATAACCACCATCAGCCAGGCGGGACAGCAGTGGCAGGCATTGCTTCTGTGCCAGCGGCTCCCCCCCCGTGACGGTGACGTGGCGCGCCGGATAGGACGCCACCTGCTCGATAATGTCATCGAGCGTCATCCAGTCGCCACCAGTGAACGCATATTCCGTGTCGCAATAGCCGCAGCGTAGCGGACAGCCCGTGAGCCGGACAAAGCTAGTCGGCCAGCCTACGCTGCGGGATTCTCCTTGCAGGGAGTAGAAGATTTCGGTGATTTTCAGCCGCGGTGCCGAGTCGGTGGCAACAGCGGCTTCCAGCGTATCAGTCAAACTTCTGCCCACATGCGAAACAGGTTGGCATAAGCGATATCGAGCTTTTTCGTGTCCTCATCGGTCGGTGCCTTGCGCAGCATCTTTTCCCGCACACTGTTGATGCCGAACAGCACCTCACGCTTTTCCGCGCTGCGGATCATGCTCTGAATCCAGGTCACCATGACCCGGCGCTCGCCAGACAGCACTTCGTTGACATGGTGCAGGCTATGAGATGGATACACCACGGCATGGCCAGCCGGTAACTTCATCACCTTCTCGCCATAGGTAGTACGCACCACCAGCTCGCCGCCATCGTAGGCCTCCGGCCCATTGAGAAACACCGTGGTCGACACATCACTGCGGAAATAGTGCGGTGCCCCCATGACCGGATCATCGATGTGGTCACCATACTGCTGACCAGTGCCGTAACGTGCATAGAATGGCGACGCAATCTTGTTGGCCAGTGCCGCGTTCTTGAATAGCGGATGGCGCATCAGATTATTCAACACCAGTTTGTTGAGCTGCTGGTAAACGTCGGACTTCTGGTCCATCTCCGAATTGTTCTTGACCAACTGGGCAGCCGATCCGGCAGACAGCTTGCCATCGACAAACTTTCCTTTTTCGAACAGCTCGTTGACGGTTTCGAGGTCACGGGGTCCAAGAACGGAGGGGATTATGACTAGCATGGCGAGTCCTGATGCGGTTGTTGTGAAAATTCAAGTGCGCGGAAACCCGAAGCGATGTCTGAGGATTTTCACTCTTGCTGTGGAAATGTGACATCGCACTTCACCAACAGGCCTCCGTATTGAAGTAACTTGTTATGTGCGACCTTCCCAATAACCTGGTTTTCTGCTGTTATGCATGATGGCCAACACAAAAATAGAATTGTTATTTACCTGATAGACGACTGAAAATGGAAATTTCCTCAGCAAAAAACGGCGGCAGTTTTTTGTAAATTTCGGCCAAGTTCCGGGGAACTCTGTTATTGCCTCATATGCCAATTCCAGCTCCTCGATAAAATCCTCTCCCAATCCTTCAGCCTGTTCTTGATACCACTCGTATGATCTCTTTATTTCGTGGGCGGTGTCCGGGTGGAATATGACTTCAACCATCTTAGCCCTTCACTACATTTTTGATATCCCTCCAGCTAACCCCCTTCACGTCTCCCGACTTTAGCTCCATGGCCCGCATCTCTGACAACTCAGCCCATGCCTGATCGACACCTTCATCTTGCCTTGATTCCAAGGATGAAATGAGACAATGAGCAACAAGTGCCCTTTCATCCGGCGACAAGTCCTTAATGCTTTCAATCACTTGCTTGAATGCGGCTGACATGACATCTCCACGACGTTACAAACACCAAGTCTAGCAAACTACCCGGATTGAATCAGCGCGTCACTAGCAAGCACATAGACGACTAGCCCCGAATCTGTCAGTCTGATAAGTAGAGACGCACCAAGCCTCGGCACCTGCCAAAATCAGAGCGGTATTTGCCAATACGTTGTACCTTCATCGACCATCAGATCGATCTCATCCGTTTAGGGGAACAGGCCGTAAACCGACATGCTCCTACGGCAAGCCCTGGTTTCTCCTTTCTCAGACTCCCCTACTGGGCCAACGCAATCAATACGCCAGATTGGTCAGTTCCCACCCAAAAGTGCAATCCAGCTCGGCGCGCACCATCTTGATGCCAGCCAGGCCGTCATTGACGATGGCCGTCAGCGGCGGGCGGTTGCCAAGACGGTTGATGGGCTTTTTCAGCCAGTTGATGCCGGCGCTCGTGTTATGCGGATAAGCTGTGCGCAAGCCCTCCGAAATGCCGACGAGGTGTTCGATCCGCTCATTGAGATCATCGTCGTCGGGGAAGGCCATGCCAGTGTTGAATCGTTCCATCTGGCGGAAGGGCGTATCAAGCCCCAGTGCGTTATGGATGTCACGGCTGCTCAGGCCCCAACTGTGCATCATGCGCATGATCGCGCGCGTCAGTTCAATGCGATATTGTTCGTCATCAGTATTCATGGTTCAAATCCTCTCTGTCATTCGGGCTTTTTCAAGCCATCTATCGAAACCACGTTACTGGTTTTCGGTTCATCTACATAACGGGGACGCTCTTTCACTTCGATACCCCGCAGCGCTGCAAGTTCACGCTCACGTTCAGAAATCCGCCCCAGACACTGACGAATTTCCTCGACGGTTTCGTCGCTGATGCCACGGCTCAAGCCGGGCGCCGGTGGTGTGGTATCCCGCACCACGGATGACAATGTCTTGCGCATCATCATCATGATTTCCTGTTCTTTTTTGAGTTCCTGTTCGTCACTCATGTTTCATACCTATTGGATATTCGGGCTGCTGTTCGATCAGCGGCGCGAGATTGTTGAACGCCGCTTGCAGCGCCTCTTCCACAACTGGATGATAGTAGGTCATCTGCAAGGCGTCGAATACCGTCATCTCTTTTTGCAGCGCCCAGTTCAGCAGATGGCCTAGACTTTCGCCCTTCACTGCAACCATTGCACCACCGAGCAGCTTGCCTGTTTTCTTCTCGGCATAGACGCGGATGATGCCCTTGTTCTTGCCCATGATCAGCGCACGCCCCACCGGCCCCATCGGCATCTCGGCGGTCACGATGTCGTCACGGCCCTTCAACTCATCCCAGGTCGCGCCCACGGTGACAATATTCGGGTCACAGAAGGTGATTGCAAGTAGCGGCTTGCGAACGAACCGTTCCGCTGACCGACGGGCGGCGTTATAGCCCGCAATCTTGCCCTCATCGCCAGCCTCGTGGAGGATTGGCACGTCTCCGTTCATGTCGCCGGCGATATAGACGGGCAAATCGCCGACCTGCATCGTGGCGGGATCATATTCAGGTACGCCACGCTCATCCAGCGGCACACCCAGTGTTTCCAGCCCGAGCCCCGCGGTATTGACTTGGCGACCAATACTGACCAGCACCTTGTCGACCTCAACCTGATTGTCACCCGCCTTGACCAGTATCTTGTCACCGGCACGCGAGAGTTCAGCATGTTGCCCCAGCCACATCGGAAATTCGCTCTTCATGATGTTGATGGCCTGCTGGTTGACGGTATCGTCGCAGAGTCCGGAGATACGCTCCAGTGCATCGATACCGGTCACTTCGACGCCAACCCGCGCCAGCGCCTGCCCCAGCTCCAGACCGATCACGCCAAGACCGATGACTGCCATCGAGCTCGGCAAGGTTTCCATTTCGAAGAAATCATCGGTGGTAATGACCTGATCGCCAAACTCGCGCCAACCCTCAGGCATGATCGGCGAAGAGCCAGTGGCAATGACAATCGCATCGGCTTCGATCTCTTCATCATTAACGACCAGGCTGTTAGGCCCCGTCAAGCGGGCATAGCCCTCGATCAGCTCATCACCAAGATTGTCTGTGGTACTACCGAGCACCCGATCGACGAAAACATCGCGCAGATCACGCACATGCTCCATCAAGTTATCGTGTTCGATGCCCAGATCGTCACCGCCGATAATACAGTGACGCTTGAAGATATGCCGCCGATGAAAATCCTCGGCAACCTGAATGAATGCCTTCGATGGCATGCACCCCACACGGGCGCAAGTGGTGCCCAAGTGCCCCCCGTTGATCAGCACGAAGGATTTTCCCGCCCGGCGCACCTGCCCCATCGCATTCAATCCCGCCGTGCCCGCGCCGATGATCGCGACATCTACCTTTCTTGTCATGTTTATCCTGATAACCCGTTACGCAAATGGCGCTAAGATAGCAGAGTTGTATTGTGAGTGGAAAAACCCATAGTGGGCCGGGCGTTACCCTTGCTTGAGACAGGGCATTGATAAACGACCGTAGATGATTGAGCTAGAATGCGTGCCATCCCGTGGCTACAGGAAGCAAACAATGATTTTTACACTGTACATTGACGACAATGCGGTACCCATCAACGTGCCCGATGCATTGGTACAGGGTGCGGAAGATGTTTTCCAGAAGATCGATGCCGATATGGATCGAGGCTGGCAAATGGGCCGGCAGTGGGTCGACAATCCTGATCTGGAACAACGCTGCCAAGTCGCCGCGCACCGACTGGTCACGGCCTGGGAAACAGGCAATCAGAAACTGGGCATGATGATGGCCGGTTATATCATGGCACGCGCCCCCATGGTTCGGATTGCGCGCGTACCCGCCGACGGCGAGATTCAGGACATCGAGCTGTTGATGACCAACGAGTAGCAGCCTGAGCAACGACTAAGTGGAGGGCGGCACGGCTTCAGCCGCTTGCTGCCTGCGCCATTGCAGACGCTTTTTCATGGCATAGCAGGTATCAGCATTTTTCACCATATAGTCCTTGCCGACATGCATGAACCCCAGGGATTCATAGAACTGTTTGACCATGGCAATCTCCTCAGGATCGCGCTCACGCCCGAAATCCTGCGATAGTGGAAACGCCTTCAGCCCGATCAAGGCGCGCTCGATATCGATGGTCAGACTCATCTGCTTCATCAACTCGTGCCCAATCCCTTCGCCTCGCCGGCCTTCCATCACCAACACTTCGTCGATGTACACGAGACTATCGCAAAGCGGCTGGGAACAGTTCGAACGCCCCCCACTGACTGGCAGATAACAAATCCCGTCCTGGAACACCGTGGCACGAAAATCGGAGATATCAGGGGAAATACTGTCCATCAATGTGGCAATATCCAAACCATCGGCACGCGCTGCCGCGAAATCGATGCGATGACCACGCAGGACACCCACTTCCACCTCGGTCGCCTCGTCATCATCCCACTGCATGGCACGACCGGTGAACTCAAGGACATAAGGCGCCTGCTCCTCATCGGCCACCGGCTTGACGATGAACTCGAACTCCAGTGATTCGGGCATCCGCACACCTCGATTGACAATATAGAAATTAACTACTCAACGAGTAGCCCATCAGATCCGCAACTACATTAGCAGATCCTAATCTATAGCCTAGTCGAGCGGAGAGGAACAAGCAAACACAAGCACCCGGGTTGGCCACCACCAGCTCACGACTGCAATCGCGACGGTAACTATCAGTAGGCAGAGAAGTAGAACCGTAACTGCTCAGATTGCCGCTGAAACGCGTCAGATCAAGGCGGGAAATGTGAGTTTACGAGTGTAAATGACCATTTCCCAACGCAGAGGTGGCGCGTTTCAGTGGTGAGCTGAGCAGTTACTCGCGACGAAACCCGGTGAGAAGCCCGGCTTAAAACGTGCGTGCCTCGATCAAGCGTGAGACGTCATCGGCGTTGCCATTCAACCCCAGCACATCATCCAACAGCTGACGCCAGTGCCGTCTTGCCTGAGCAGTGGCGCTGGCGATGCCATCCAGATCACCGGATTCATGCCATTTCAGGTAAGCAGCATACAGCGATGGCGACAGATGGCGGCGCATCGGGCCCAGCGTCCCAAAATAGAAATGCAGCAGCTCTGGACGGTCCTTTTCAAGCAGCGCAGGTAAGGTCGAGACAGCGTCGGCCAGATTGTCACGAATCGCCCGCAACTCCAGCTCTGCCTTGCGCCCACTGGCGGCGAGCAATAGCGCCTGCCAGTCCGACTCGATATCCTTACCAACCTCGACCTCACCAATCTCGTGCAGCAACACGGCCTCGGCCTGATCGTCTACCAGACGCTCGAGCCCACCATGCAGATCATCATCCAGCCCATAGTATTCCAGCGCGCGACCCAGCGGGCTATCGCAACGATTCCAGCGCCACTCCTGCACCCGCTCCCACAACAAGCGCCGTAACGACTCCCGACGCAGAAAGATCACATTCCCCCGCGTCATCGCTGGCGGAGAGACCAGATCCCGCGCCCACTCACGCCCAGAGATCAGCACACTGAACTCATCGAACTCGCGCTTCTCCAGCAACTCGGCAAGAAAGAAATGCGCAGCAGCGTGCTTGCCAAGACCACTGCTGTAGACAAAACCAGCCGGGGTCAGCACCGCATTGACCTCATCGTGCTCGAACGGCGCGATCTGCATATCATCCAGCGGCAGCGGCTGAAACGACTCCCCCTCGAGAGACTCCCACCATGCTTCACGTGCCCGCACCCAGTCGCCAACCTTGTCGCTATCCAACTCGGCCTCCAGCGGCAGGCCATGCTCCCAGCGATATAACTCGCGCATCTTCATCAGGTAGGTACACAGCGTGTAGTCACCCGCATGGGCGGCATCGGCGATATGGCAATTGCGTCTGACGGCTTGCAGCAACGTATCGGGTGGGTTGCCCGTGGCTTTTTCTGAGGCAGACAACATAATTTCCGACCAATTTACTCTGTAAATTTTATGCTACCATCCTCCCCCATTCCGACCAACCTCAAGACTTGACCAATGGCGATAAGACTCAAGACAAAATGGCACAACAAGGAAAAGGAACGCACAGTAGAGGAGATTGCCAGCGCACTGGCTTTTTCCATCTGGCGCATCGGCATGGAGGGCGTACTGCACCTGGAGAATGAGGATTTCGAAACGACCAGTAACTCGCAGCGTATGGATGTCGTCACCGTGTTCGTAATCTTCATGACCCACTTGATCGATCGCATGGCTTACAGCCGCCTGACCGACGAAGAACGAGCCGCGCTGGTCACCGCGCTGGCCAAGCGGCTGGCATTCTTCCTGCAGGAAAACCGTGAAGAAGTCGAAGGGCCCGGCGACTACACCAGTGGATTCATCGAGGCACTGAACACCCAGATGGACGACTACGCCGAATGCAACTGGGACGAAAAAGGTGGCCCCGGCTTTTCCATGCGCCGCACCTTTGGCGACCATGTGACGGAGGTGATGGGTGACAAATACCGCAAATGGATCACCACCTACATTATCGATGTCGAACTGCCAGAGACCCTGACCGTACTGAACCGGGCAGTGAAACAGCTGCTGAACTGGGACATCGAACACAAGCCCAAAGGTGATTTCTGAGCCGCAGCGAAGTGGCAGGGAAAACGGCATAAAAAAACCCGCTATGATCAGCGGGTTTTTCATGGTTCCGATCCGAGCTGACTGGCCGGCAGCCAGTCAGCTCAGCGACCGATCAGGAGATCCAGGCAGTATACCCTTCGGTATTCTTGGCCTGACCGTCTGCATAGCCGGCTTCGTAGGCTTCGGTAACGCGCTGTTCTTCGCGCTCGGGATGCCCCAGATAACCAACCTGCCAGCCGATGATGTAGTCCTTGTTGACACCTTTCTCTTCCATCGCGTCGGTTGTTGCACGGTACTCGTCGTTCATAATTGTCTCCAAACCATTTGAAAAATTGCTGAATCTGGTGGCTGTATACTCTGAAAAATTCACAACCTCAACCAGAGCCCGAATGTTTCTTCCGCCGGGATTCCACGGAAACGGGATATCACACACCAGACGGGGACTACCGCCAACTGCTTCGGGGCACAGCAGCCCTATATTTGGCAATGGGGCGGATGCTATATCAATCACGGCTGATACAGCAATATCCCCATCGGAGGGTATCAACAGGCTATTGATGCTTCCATGCATCCCGGCAACAGTTCCTGTATTCGCCTATTGGATTGCCGGTACACTGCGCATCTGGAACCAGCCAACAAGGAAGCGCAGCAGACCATGAGCCGCCTAGCCGCCTACATCGGGCCCGATATTCCACTGCAAGACCTGCTTATCGGGCCACCCAACAGCCTTTATATCCAGGCCCGCGAATCCCGTGAGGCCTTCCATGCCAACTTCAATGCTGACGGCTTCGGCATTGGCTGGTACCGCGATGACGCGCCACTGCGGTATATCCAGACCTCACCGATATGGCACGACCTCAACCTCGGCGCACTGACCCGGTCGCTGCAGAGTGAACTCTGGCTGGCCGTAGTCCGCAACAGTATCGGCCACAGTGACGCCACGCCATACAATGCGCAACCATACCTGAGCAACTCGCTGATGTTCATGCACGATGGGTTCGTCACCGACTTCAGCCGCAACCTGAAACCCGCCTGCCTCAGCTATTTGTCTGCCGATGTCGCCAGCAACATCCACGGTAACTCGGAATCGGAATACCTCTTCGCGCTGCTGCGGCAACGCATGGCTGATCCGGACGAACTGAGCCTGGAACACGCCATCGCCGACATTCTCGCCAATCTGGAAATTTCCCTGCGCGACATCCCCTCGGTGATGAACATCGTAGTCTCTGATGGCAACCGCTTGATCGCCACCCGTCACGCCACCGCACACGACTGCGCCAGCCTCTACTACACAACCGAGAGCAAGCGTTTCCCCGGTGGACAGCTGGTGGCCTCCGAACCGCTGGACGACGACGGTCAGTGGGAGCCGGTACTGGAAAACCACATCGTCATCCTCGAACGCGACAAAGTACCCCGGGTTTCCCGCATCTGATGCCCTCCTGCCACCCCGTCGGCTCACCGCCCAACGATCACACCGCAGTACCTGCGGACAGCGAGACATGTACGCGCGTCGCGGCATAGCCCAGCTGATTGCACCGCTTCTGCTGCTGACAGGACTCGTCGCCTCAGCAGACGCGGATGCCAGTGCCACAGATTTCGATGACCTCGACTGGGCGCTGTATCAGTCACCCGCCATTGACGACGACAATGAGATCGAGGAAGAGGACGACACGGACTCCGAGGAACTGGGCGAGATATACGACTTCGAGCAACGCCACCAACAGATCACGCAAAACCTCCAGCAAACGGCAGCATGGCTGGACAGCTTTTTCGGCAGCGAACGGGTTGGCGAGTTCGACACCGCCTCCACCGAGCTCCGGGTTGCCTGGGAAAACAGTTTTCTCGAGTCGGAAAACCCCAACACGCGACTGAAGGTACGCGGCAAACTACGCTTGCCGCATATGCAAAGGCGGCTGCAACTGGTATTCGAGGGAGAACCCGACGAGCGCGATCCATCCGGTCTCGATCAGGAAAACAGCACCTCGGCACTGCGCTACAGCGTGACCAGAAATGCACTCAGATCCGTGGATTTCGATCTTGGCTTTCGTGGCGGCCTATCCGACCCTCGCCTGTTCACACGCTTACGGATGCGCAAACTATTGCTGCACAAAGACACGCAACTACACCGCCTCACCCCGGCAATCACCTGGGACAGCCGTCTTGGCTGGGAGCTCTACGTGCGCCATGACAGTGAGTTTCAACCGCGCGAAAACCTGTTCTTCCGCGCCACCACACAGCCGGGCTGGTCGCAGGACGCCAACGGCTATACCCTGGCGCAGAATTTCACGATTTTCCGCAAACTCTCGCCACATCGCTACGTCGCTCTCGACTGGCTGAACGGCGGCGTGGTGCATCCTTATAGCGACATCACCTCGCGTATCCGCATCCGCTATCGACGCGCCCTGCGGGAAAACCAGCTGTATATCGAGCTGGCCCCCGGAATGCGCTTCGCCGAGGAAAACGATTTCCGCGCCCAGTGGGAGGGATACATCACGCTCGAAGTGGTATTCTCACCAAACGAAAAATAACCCCTCCCGACAGCCCAATGAACCTGCTGCATGACCTGCAAAGCAACGTCCGTACCGCCCTCGAAGAAGATATCGGCAGTGGCGACGTCACCGCGAGTCTGATTCCTGCCGATCAGACAGCCAGCGCAACCATTTCGCTGCGCGAAGATGCCATCGTCTGTGGCCAGCCCTGGTTCGACGAGGTCTTTCGTCAACTGGACAACCGGGTTCATATCGAGTGGCTAGTGAAGGAAGGGAGCCACCAACATGCCGAGACGCTGCTGTGCCGGCTTTCAGGCAATGCCCGCAGCCTGCTCGCCGGTGAACGCGCTGCACTGAACTTCCTGCAATTGCTCTCAGGCACGGCTACCACGACCAGGCAATATGCAGACCAGTTGCAAGACCTGCCAACCCGGGTGCTCGATACCCGCAAGACCATTCCCGGCCTGCGGCTAGCGCAGAAATATGCCGTTGCCATTGGCGGCGGCAAGAACCACCGCATCGGCCTGTACGACCAGATCCTGATCAAGGAGAACCATATCGCCGCTGCCGGCTCGATCAGCGCCGCCGTGGCTGCCGCCCGCAAGCTTCACCCGGAACTGCTGGTCGAAGTCGAAACCGAACATCTGGGGGAATTCGAGGAAGCACTCGGCACCAGCGCCGACATCATCATGCTGGACAACTTCAGCCTCGACGACATGCGTCGCGCGGTAGCGATGAACAACGGCAACAAGAAGCTGGAAGCATCAGGCAACGTCACCCTGACAACCATCCGCCAGATCGCCGAGACAGGCGTCGACTACATCTCCAGCGGTGCCCTGACCAAGGATGTCACCAGCATCGACCTGTCCATGCGATTCCTCAGCTAAAACGGCAAACCTTTGCCCGCATTGCCGCGCCGGCACAACCGCTCACGCCGTCTTTCGAGCCGACCAGCCACCAAAATAGCGGCACCACAAAAAAACCTTCGGCCAGATCTCACCGCCAGCGGCAAGAGTTTGCCCATACTATGCCCACCACGACGGAGCAGCCCGGGGTTGCTCCAGGCCACAAGATCATTGATAACAATAACAATAAGGTGACTCATGAAAACACTGTCGCAGCGCATCCTCATGCTATCCATCGCTACTGGGCTGTCCCTGTCAGCCGGTAATGCAATGGCCGTCGATATTGGCCTGGGGGCCAAAGCCGGCACCCTCGGCGCTGGTCTCGACCTGTCGGTAGGCGTTACGCCGAAGCTGAATCTGCGTGGCGGTTTCAACCGGTTCGATTTCAATTATACCGGCAGCATCAATAATGAAACGTCGTCCCAGGGCGCCAGCGTTAGCAGCAGTGCTGACTACTCGACAACGTTCGAGTTCAATTCCATTGCCATGCTGCTGGACTACCATCCATTTGCATCCGGCTTCCGCCTCACGGCTGGCGCGATGCTGAACAACAATGAGCTCAGGGGAACTGCGGTGGCGGGTGACCAGACCATCGAAATCGGCAACTACACGTCGACACAGGGCGCCGACCTGCAAGCCGATGTCAGCATCACTTTTCCCAAGACTGCACCTTATCTCGGCATTGGCTATGACTCTTCCCGCTATTCGAAGAGCGGATTCAGTTTCGCCTACGATGTTGGGGTGATGTTTCAGGGCGAGCCCACGGCCACGGTAGCGCTTTCGGGAGACGATGCAAGCCAGGTTCCACAGGCGGATATTGACCGCGAGGTGGCCGATATCAACAACACACTCGCCGACTTTACAGTCTATCCCGTCATGAATCTGGGGCTGAGCTACACCTTCTAATTCGCCATGCGGGGGGAGCACTGCTCCCCCCGCAGCGCCTCAGCGCACGTCCAGCAATCTGTCGAAATCCTTTACCACTTTCTTGAAAGCCCCAACAGACCGCTGTGATGGCTTTTGGCACTGCTGCCGCAGTGCATCCGTACTGCCGAGCAGATCAGACATGGCGGAACGCCATAGCGTGAAATGGGTCGTGACCTCGATCAGGGGCGCCTGTGACAGCTCACGGGCCAGATCGGAAATCTTCCCAGCATCAGCACAGAGCAGTTTTCGCCCCTCCTCTTCGGGCAAAAACGCCGTATTGTCGACGACCTTCTCCAGCGCTGTCTGCAAGATACCCAACTCCGGCGGCAAACCCGTTTCAACTTTGATCGGTGCCAGCCCAAGCCCAAACTTGAGATCTTCCGCAGCCGGAGACGCTGCCTCGCCAGTCACACCGTCTTTCGCTGTGGCAGCGGGCTGGGCGGTTGACGTTGCCGACGACGGAACGGTCAAAGATTGCGGCGGTTTGGGCGGGCCAACCAGAACAGGGGCTGGCGGCACCGGCTTGTCCTCAACGAGATCCACCTTATCAGCATTACTTCGGCGCTTCACTTCAGCAGCATCCTCAATTGCCACGGGTGCAGATACCGCTGGCTGGGTCACGAAAATCGGCTGCGACAACGTGTCACGCTTGTCGCCACCCTCTACGGCGGTGGTGACGGGGTATGACTTGGCAACAGGCAAGTCATCGAGGCTATCGTTCGAGGGTTGTGGGGCAGACACCGGCGCCGTCGCGGCTGGCGGCGTCACAAAGATGGGTTCCGCGGCAAAAGCCGCTCCCAGCATGACACCCAGCCCCAACAAGCTTCGCGTCAACACGCTGTTTTCTAATGACATAACAATCCAGCCCACGGATAGGTTCTAAAGAAAAAACGGGTGGACTCCCCAATCCGGATTGGCCGTCTCCACCATTCTCTGTGGGAAGTACGGCGAACTGCTCATTCCTGCAGGAGCGGCTATGCCGCCTGCTCAGGAATTGCACCCGACACGCGCATGATGTCGTTTCGTTCGTTGACATAAACAAGCCTGGGCTTGTATTGCGAAGCCTCAGCCTCTTCCATTTCTGCATAGGTGCAGATGATGACGATATCGTTGACCTCGGCCTTGTGTGCCGCTGCACCATTGACAGAGATCATGCCGCTCCCTGCCTCGCCTCGAATGGCATAGGTCGCGAAGCGCTCCCCATTGGTCACGTTGTAGATTTCGATCCGCTCATATTCGTGAATGCCCGCTGCGTCCATCAACTCGGTGTCAATCGCACAGGATCCCTCGTAACCCAACTCGACGTTGGTGACGGTTACCCGGTGCAACTTGGATTTGAGAAGCGTGAGTCTCATCAACTACCTCGATTCAAAACGTCAGAATCTATTATGGGGGATGGCCTGTGACTGTTCAAACAACCGTCATGCCAATGCAACAACGCCTGCGTCTGGCAGCGCTCCCAAAGTCGTATCCTGAACTCACACTTTCAGGTTATCGATCAGACGTGTGCTTCCCAGCCAGGCGGCCACCAGCACGATCAGATCTGCATCACCCGGCTCAGCCGGCTGGAGATCTCCTTGCCTGCATATTTCGAGATAATCGACACTAAAGCCTTCTTTTTGCAGCAATTCGACGCCTTTCGCTTCAAGTTTACGAAAATCTCGCCCGCCCAAGCGAATCACCTCCGCTATCTTCGTCAACGTTTCATGCAGGCGAGGCGCAGTCTGCCGCTCCGTATCACTGAGGCGTGTATTGCGTGAACTCAGGGCAAGACCATCAGCTTCTCTGACTGTGGGTTCGCTCATGATCGAGACCGGGATGGCAAGGTCATCGACCATCTTTTCGATCATCCGCAACTGCTGATAATCCTTCTCCCCGAAGAACGCGATATCAGGCTGGATGAGGTTGAACAGCCTGTTAACCACTGTTGCCACACCGGAAAAATGCCCTGGCCGGGATGCCCCTTCGAGCCTTTCGGTGATTCCCGGCACCTCGATACGCGTCAGCAACGCTGGCTCGCAAGGGTAAAAGCTTTCCGGCTCTGGTGCATACAGCAGGTTCACGCCGACAGTTTCGAGCAGGCGCGCGTCCTGCTCCAGCGTCCTCGGATAGGCATCGAGATCATCCTGGCGATCGAACTGCAGCGGGTTGACAAAAATACTGACGACGACGAAATCGGCCTGAGTCGCGGCTCGACGCACCAGCGACAGATGCCCTTCATGCAGATGCCCCATGGTAGGCACGAAACCAATCGTGCGACCGGCTGCCGCCTGCGCCTTCAGCAAGGCCCGCAGGCGGCGAATATCATTGACTTGCTGCATCTTGTTTCCTGCCCTTGTTATCAACTCGCATTTCTGAGCGGGTCTCGTGACGAAAGCTCGCGCGCAATGCTAAGCCGGGAGAGCCATCCCGCTACTCGAACAGATGAACTACGGCCGGAAACTCGCCAGCCTTTACCGCCGCCACATAGGCGCGTATCGCGTCCGGAATATTGCGCTGGCCTTCCATGAAGTCTTTCACGAAGCCCGGCGTCCGCCCCGGCGTAATCCCCAACACATCTTGCAGCACCAGGATCTGACCATCGCAGCCCCCGCTGGCACCGATGCCGATGACCGGGATGTCCAGCTCGGCGGTAATCTCGTCAGCCAGCAGCGCCGGGACACACTCCAGCAACAGCACATCAGCACCGGCTCGCTCCAGCGACGCAGCATCCTTGATCATGCGCTCGGCCTGAGCGGGCTCCCGCCCCTGCACACGGTAGCCTCCCAGCTTATGCACCAATTGCGGCTGCAAACCGATATGCGCACACACCGGTACGCCGTGCTCGGCCAGCTTGCTGACCACCTCCACC
>CAZQXF010000026.1:0-16708 GCA_964596975.1 uncultured Thiotrichales bacterium
CATCAATACCGACTCGGCGAAGCTGCAACAGATCGAAGAAGCCATCCGCAGCAAGCAGGCAGAGAAGGATGAAACCGAACGGGAAATCGCCGCCCTGACAGTCAGGGCACCGGTCAGCGGCCGTATCGTGATCTCACATCCAGAGGATCTGCTCGGCACTTTCATCGGCAAGGGCGTCGTGCTGGCCCATGTTTTGCAGAACGACGCAACCCACCTGCGCGCAGTCATTCCCCAGGCCGATGCAGCACTGGTCAAGTCACGGACCAACGCCATCTCGGTGCGTCTGACCGAATCGGGAGCCACCCCGCTGGCAGCAACGCTGATCACCGAAACCCCATCGGCCACCAATCGACTACCCAGCCCGGCGCTGGCCTACACCGCTGGTGGCCCGATCATCACCGACCCAGCGGATCCGGACAATCTCACCACGCTGGAGCCAGTCTTCATCGTCGATGTCCGGCTGTCGGCCGCGCATGTCAACCGTGTCGGCGAACGCGCCTGGTTGCGTTTCGACCACGGCCATGAGCCCTTGCTGACACAGTGGATGCTGCGCTGGAAGCAACTGTTTCTGAATCACCTCAGCAGCAACGGATGAGCAGCTCGGCCATACCAGCACCGGGACTCGTCCACGGTATCTATCCACAGAAGAAAGATCCCGAGAGCGGTTTTCGCGCTCACTTGCGAACGGCTGGCCTGAAGCTGCTCGACAGCGTTGGCGGCAAGAGCACGCGCCACTACCTGCGGCGTGCGGATGCGGTCCTGAAAAGACACGACAAATACCGTCGCCTCGATGACCAGCAACTGCGACGGGAAGCCGAACGGACAGGCACTCTGCTACAACGCCATGGCTTACGCCATTCGGCTTTGCTCGATGCAGTCGCTATCAGCCGCGAACTCGTGTACCGGGAAGCCGGCCTGCTCGCCTACCGGGTTCAGGTCTGCGCCACGCTGGTCATGCTCGATCACCGCCTCGCCGAAATGCACACCGGCGAGGGCAAGACACTCGCCACCTTCATGGCGGCGCTGGCTGCGGCCATCGCGGGTATTCCGGTGCATGTCATCACCGCCAACGACTTTCTGGTCAGCCGTGACGCGGCACAACTGCGTGCGATCGCGGCACGAATCGGCCTCAGCACCGGCGCCGTGATCACCGAACTCGATCCAGACGGACGCCGGCAACAATATGCCTGCGACATCGTCTACTGCACCGGCAAGGAGCTGGTGTTCGACTACCTGCGCGATCGTCTGGGCCAGCAGGACAATCGCCACGACCTGCACCATCGCCTGTCCCGCTTCGGTCGTCAATCCAGCTCGGATACCGTGCTGAGAGGGCTCTGCCTGGCGCTGATCGACGAAGCCGACAGTATTCTGCTCGACGAAGCGACAACACCTCTGATCCTGTCACGCCAAGGCGTCTCGGGGATGACCGAAGCCCACTACCATCAAGCACTGAAGATCGCACGACATCTTGACGAAGGGTTGCATTTCACCAGCCTTCACGACAGCAAGGATATCGAACTCACCGCGCTGGGCCGGGCCACGATCAAGACGCGCTGTCACCACCTGCCAGGACTGTGGCGCATCGGCCGCTTCCAGCGCAGCACAGTGACTCAGGCACTGGTGGCGCTGCATCGGTATCGTCGCGATCACGACTACCTGGTGCGTGACGACAAGGTGCATATCATCGATCCAACCACGGGCCGCATCGCTGAAGGCCGGCAGTGGTCCAGAGGCTTGCACCAATTCATCGAGCTGAAGGAAGGTGTCCCCCTCAGTGACAGCTTCCAGCCAATGGCCAGAATCACCTATCAGCGTTTCTTTCCCCGCTATCTTCAGCTTGGCGGTACCAGCGCGACGTTACGCGAGGCACGCAGCGAGCTATTGTCACTCTATGAAATGGCGGTGGTAGCCGTGCCGCTGCATCGTCCCAGCCAGCGCCGCATCACGGCCACCACCCTCTATGCCGATGCAGCGCAGAAGTGGTCGGAGGTCATTGAGCAGATCCGGCAGCAGCGCACACTGGGCCGCCCGGTGCTGGTGGCCACCGAGTCGGTTGCCGACTCTGAGACGTTATCCGCCCTGCTCGATGCCGCCGACATCGACCACGTCGTCCTCAATGCCCGTCAGGATGCGGAGGAAGCCAGCATCGTGGCCCGAGCCGGTCGAGCCGGCGCGGTGACCGTGGCCACCAATATGGCAGGACGCGGCACCGACATCAGCATCGATAGCGAAGTGGCAAAGCGCGGTGGTCTGCATGTCATTTCCTGCCAGCTCAACGGCGCACGCAGAATCGAAAGACAACTGCACGGCCGCTGCGCGCGTCAGGGAAAACCCGGCAGTGTCGAAACCATTTTGTCGTTGCAGGAACCACTGTTCCGACAGCAGCTTCCAGGCTGGTTGTACCGCTGGCTGATGCGCAACCAGCGAGACAGAGAAGCACCGCTGCCGTCGTGGCTGGCACGCCTGTTGCCAGCCATCGTGAGATACCGCCACGAACGCATGCAAAGGCGAATCCGCAGTCAACTGCGCCGCTCTGACGAGCAGAACCGACGTCTGCTGGGGGTGGCGGGAGGCGAGTAACGCACCATTCTGGGGCTACGCTCATCCCCAACAAGGCACCTGTCGTCGCAAACACGCCACTGCGGCAGGAAAGGGGTCTCGCCGCAATTGTCACGTGATTGCCTCATGTCAACGACTCCGCTGAAATGTGGGCTCGGAAAACCAGTGCCCTATGGCGCAATACCATCGATATGGATATGAAAAGGACAATAAGGCTGAAAGCCATCATCACCATTCTCACCGTCTGCTGGGCAGCGCGTGCGGGCGCAGAACCCGAGACCTTCCCTTGCCTGATCGAGGCCTCCAGCGAAGTCGAGATCGGCTCGCCGGTGACAGGTGTCATCGGCTCGATCGAGGTCGAACGCAGCGACGAAGTCAGCAAGGGGCAGATCGTCGCCCGCCTGAAATCATCGGTAGAACACAGGTCCGTCGACCTCGCCGCGCTGCGGGCATCCGATGACGCGGAAATCGCCGCAGCCAGCGCCGCCATGGAGCATGCCAAACGGGAAAAGGAGCGAGCGGTGACGCTGTACCAGAAACAGCTCGTCTCACGCCAGTTTCTGGACAAGGCGGTGACCGAATACACCCTGGCAACGCAGAAGCTGGAACAGGCCCGCGCCAATCGCAACCAGGCGAAGAAAGAACTGCAACTGGCCCGCGCGCAGCTACAACAACGCACCATTCGCAGCCCGATCGACGGCATCGTCACCGAACGCTACATGTCTCCCGGCCAGCGCGTGCAAGATGCGCCGATCATGAAGATTGTCGCCATCGACCCGCTGAAAGTCGATGTCGTCGTGCCGGCAACCTATTTCAACAAACTCACGCGCGGGCAAACCATGCAGATCAAGCCTGAACTCGCCGGGCTTGGGGAACAGACCGCCAGCATCAATATCGTCGACCGCTATATCGACGCCGCCAGCAACACCTTCCGCGTCACGCTGGCGCTGCCGAACCCGGAAAAGGCCATTCCTCCCGGCGCTCGCTGCACTGCACGCCTGGCGCCGGCAAAAACACCTGCCGTCAGCAAACCGGCAGCCCCTCGCCCACATCAGGCATCCCTGCACAGCGAGCCAGTGCAGGACAGTGCCGTGAAGGTCGCCAACAGACAACCGGTTCAGCCGCAAAAAGTCATCCATCTGATCGTCGACGACAAGGAGTACGATCCCGCCAGCAACCCTTTTATCCGCTAGCGACAACAATAAGAAAAATAGCTGAAGCAATGCACACCACCCCTCACATGTCCGGTTACCAGGGAGCATCATGCCTCCCCTGAGACTCAGCCCCAGCATCAGTATCACGCTCGGCCTGGTTTCATTGACACTGGTGCTGTATCTGTTTCTGGATGTTTTCGTCGGTATCGTGCCGAACGAGGAGCAGTCTCTGAAACAGAGCCGTGATCAGGTCAGCAGCAACCTTGCGCTTGAGCTGGGAACACTGCTGCGCGCCGGGGATACGGAGATGCTGCAGCGCGTGATGCGCAATATTCAGAAACACGACGGCGATATTCTCTCCATTGGCATTCGCGACACACAGGGCAAGTTGCTGGCACAAAGCGGTCTGCACTGGAAGCTATGGACCCCCCCGCCGGAAAACCGCTCGACGCTGAACAATGTCCAGGTGCCGTTATACGACCGGGATCACAAGCCCTGGGTCAGGGTGGAGGTCAACTTTCGGCCACACAGCAACGGCTCGCTGCTCGAACTGCTGCAACGCCCTTCCGTTGCCATGCCACTCAGCCTCCTGTTCGGAGGCTTTATTGCGTTCTATCTCTATCTGCGCCGGGTATTGCAACACCTCGACCCGAGCAAAGTCATCCCAGGCCGCGTCAGCACGGCGTTGGATACACTGACCGAGGGGGTCATCATTTTCGATACGCGGGGACGGATCATGCTGGTCAACGAATCGATCAAGGCGATCCACCCGGAAGCCGAAGCGATTCGTGTCGGCCAGAAAAGCGACGCGCAGGAATGGCTCTGCGCCGGTTATCGCGATAGCGGCACCATGCCACCATGGAAACGGGTGCTGCAAACCAGCAAGAAAATTACCGGCGAGCCAATGATCCTTCCGCAGGGCAACGAACGGTTCAAGAAATTTATCGTCAACGCCTCCCCCATTCACGATGGGGAGCAGAAAATCCGTGGCTGTCTGGTGACTTTTCAGGACGTTACCCGGCAGGAGCAGATCATGGCAAAGCTGCGCGAATCACAACGCAAGATCCAGGCACAGAATGAGGCTTTACAGCATCTCGCCAACTACGACCAGCTGACGCAGTTACTGAACCGCCGCGCCTTCTATGAACGCGGCGAGGAAATGTTCAGCCGCCACAAACGCAGCGGAAAACCACTGGCCTTCGTGATGTGCGACATCGACCATTTCAAGTCGGTCAACGACAACTATGGCCACCCGGTGGGAGATGAAGCGATCAGGGCCGTCACCTCTCTGCTGCGAGACAATGTTCGCGACATCGATATCGTGGGGCGCTACGGTGGTGAAGAGTTCTGCGTTCTCGTCCCCGGTCTGACACCGACGCAAGTGGCCGCTTTTGCCGAGAATCTGCGTGCCACGATCGAACAAGGAGCAGGCCCCGCCGTGAAGAGCGTGCCAGGACTGAAACTGACATCGAGCTTTGGTGTCAGCATACTCACGCCCGGCGTCGCTTCCCTCGATGCCTTTATCGAGCAGGGAGACCAGGCACTGTACCAATCAAAGAAAAACGGTCGCAACGTCGTGTCGATTTATCAGGAAACGACAAAAGAAACGGCATAATTGTAGCGCTACGATTTCACGCCGAAAAAATAGTGCTGATTTATCCCTCAGCAGACGCTGACCAGCTACGTTACCGGCAGGGTCGCAGCAAGCAACTGCACCCGCTTTATTCCCGCGCTTCGGCGCAAACCACACAAAGCGTCGCAAATGGCATGGCCTTGAGCCGCTCTACCGCGATCTCATCACCACACTCCTCACAAATCCCGTACTCTCCCAAACTCAGCCGTCGCAGTGCCTGCTTTACCTGCGATAACTCAGCCAGGATCGATTCCTCGATTTTCTGTAGCACCTCGTCATTTTCCCGTTCAATCGCCTGCTCCTTGCTATCAGCGCTGTGCTGTTGCACCAACCCTGCCTTGACGCCAGAAAGGCGCTGCTCCAGCGATTGCTCCAACTCGCGCAATTCCTGCTCAATATCGCTGTACATTTCTGCTATTTCCTACGGTTGACGATACATTCCCTGCACATACGGGAATACACTTGGATTATGACAGCTTTCCGCTGCGGCCGGTGTGGCAAGATTGTGCTTCTTGATCCACATCAATCACAAGCTGGTCACGGCGACTATTCTTGAACAATATGGTTGGCGCATTTCAGCATGGGGAATGTTCGCAGATGAGCACGCACACGCAGAAGATGATTACCATCGACGGCAATGAGGCGGCTGCCTTTATTGCTCACAAGATCAATGAGGTGATTGCGATCTACCCGATCACGCCGGCCTCCCCCATGGGCGAGCTGGCCGATGAGTGGTCGGCACGGGGGCGGAAAAACATCTGGGGAAATATTCCCGATATTATCGAGATGCAGAGCGAAGGCGGTGCGGCTGGCACAGTCCATGGCGCACTCCAGAGCGGTGCGCTGACGACGACCTTCACCGCCTCGCAGGGGCTGCTGCTGATGATTCCGAACATGTACAAGATTGCCGGTGAGTTGTCGCCATCGGTCATTCATGTCGCTTCGCGTTCACTGGCGGCGCAGGCCTTGTCGATTTTCGGCGACCACAGCGATGTCATGGCCACGCGGGGTACGGGTTTTGCCATGCTCGCTTCCGGGTCGGTACAGGAGGTCATGGACATGGCGCTGATCGCGCAGGCGGCAGCACTGAAAGGCCGCATTCCCTTTGTTCATTTCTTCGATGGTTTTCGTACTTCTCATGAGATCGCGAAAATCGTGCCAGTCGATGACGAGACGATTCGCGCCATGATCGACGATGAGCAGGTTGCTGCTCATCGAGCGCGGGCGCTGACGCCTGACAAGCCGGTGATTCGCGGCACATCGCAAAATCCCGACGTCTATTTTCAGGCACGCGAAACGGTCAATCCCTATTATGAAGGAATGCCGTCAATCGTCGCGAAGACGATGCAGAAATTCGGCGAGCTGACCGGCCGGTATTACCAGCCATTTACCTACCACGGCCACCCCGAAGCAGAGCGTGTCATCATGCTGATGGGCTCGGGTACTGAAACCGTCGCAGAAACCGTTGACCACATGCTCGAATCAGGCGAAAAAGTGGGCGTGGTTCGCGTGCATCTGTATCGACCTTTCTCCACTCCTCACCTGCTCGACGCATTACCGGCAACGACCAAGGCAATTGCCGTGCTCGATCGTTGCAAGGAACCAGGCGCCGAGGGGGAGCCGCTTTACAAGGATGTGATTGCCGGCATCGCTGATCACGTCGCCACAGACGGCAACCGCTTTGCGGCCATGCCACGCATCGTCGGTGGTCGCTATGGCCTGTCATCGAAAGAATTCACGCCGGGCATGGTCTTATCGGTGTTCGACAACCTGGCCGCGAGCTCACCAAAAAATCATTTTACCGTCGGCATTCACGACGATCTCTGCAACACCAGCCTGCCCTGGAACAACAGTCACCGCAACCGGGCGATGGCAGGCGTGGTGCAGTGCCTGTTCTACGGGCTCGGCTCCGACGGCACCGTCTCCGCCAACAAGAACACGATCAAGATTATTGGTGAGGAAACCGATCAGTTTGCCCAGGGCTATTTCGTCTATGACTCGAAAAAGGCCGGTGCCGTAACCGTATCCCATCTGCGTTTCAGCGACCGGCCCATCCATTCACCGTATCTGATCAACGACAACGAGGCCAGTTTCATTGGCTGCCATCAGACGGTTTTTCTGGAACGCTACCCGATGCTCGACAAGGCCGCCGACAACGCGGTATTTCTGGTTAATACACCAGCCCCGCCCGACGACGTGTGGGCCACCCTGCCCCGCCGTGTGCAGCAACAGATTATCGACAAGCATATTCGCCTGTTCGTCATCGACGCCTACCGGGTCGCAGAAGACAGCGGCATGGGTCGCCGCATCAATACCATCATGCAGACCTGCTTTTTCGCCATCTCCGGCATCCTGCCGCGCGACGAAGCCATCGACAAAATCAAGGAAGCGGTACGCAAAACCTATGGCCGCAAGGGCCGGAAAATCATCGAGCGCAATTTCCAGGCCATCGATACGACACTGGACAACCTGCACGAAGTCCCAGTGGGTAATACCGCATCGAGCGGTTTCGATCTGATCGAACCGGTGCCATCAACAGCGCCTGAGTTTGTGCGCAAGATCACCGCGAAAATCATCGCCGGAAAAGGTGATGATTTACCCACCAGCCTGCTACCTGCTGATGGCGCCTGGCCACTGGGCACGGCTGCTTGGGAGAAACGCAATATCGCACTGGAAATTCCGGTATGGGAAGAAGAACTCTGTATTTTCTGCGGTAAATGCCCCTTCGTCTGCCCCCACTCGGCGATTCGCAGCAAGGTATTCCGCGAAGCAGATCTCGCCAACGCGCCGCCCGGCTTCAAGCATGTGCCCATCAAAGGCAAGGAATTCGACGCCCTGCACGTCAGCTACCAGGTCGCACCGGAAGACTGCACCGGCTGCGGCCTGTGCGTCGAGGTCTGCCCCGCCCATGACAAGACCAACGTCAGCCGCAAGGCGCTGCGCATGGCGCCTCAGGCACCACTGCGGGAACAGGAAAAGCGGAACTGGGAATTTTTCGTGCAACTGCCCGAATACGACCGCGAAAAAATCCGCTGGACAACCATGAAGGGCGCCATGATGGCGCAACCTCTGTTCGAGTTTTCCGGCGCCTGCTCGGGCTGTGGCGAAACGCCCTACATCCGGCTGGCCACCCAGTTGTTCGGCGATCGCATGATCATTGCCAATGCCACCGGCTGCTCCTCGATCTATGGCGGCAATCTGCCGACAACCCCCTATACGACCAATCCGGATGGCCGCGGACCGGCATGGAACAACTCGCTGTTCGAGGACAATGCGGAATTTGGGCTCGGTTTTCGTCTCGCGATCGACCATCATCGTCAACGCGCCGAACAACTGCTGCACGATCTGCGCGACGAGCTTGGCGGCGAAGCGGTCGATGCCTTGCTCGATGCCGACCAGTCCGATGAACCCGGCATCTTCGCCCAGCGTGATCGCATCGACGCCATGCGGCGCAAGTTGCAAACACTGGACAGCCCCAAGGCCGGGCGCCTGCTGACAGTAATTGATTACTTGGCGAGAAAAAGCGTCTGGATCATCGGCGGGGATGGCTGGGCCTACGATATCGGTTTCGGCGGTCTCGACCACGCCCTGGCCTCGGGACGCAATATCAATGTTCTGGTGCTCGACACCGAAGTCTATTCCAACACCGGCGGCCAGACGTCCAAGGCGACACCAATGGGCGCGGTGGCCAAATTCTCCGCGGCTGGCAAGCCAACACCAAAAAAGGATCTCGGCATGATCGCCATGGCCTATGAAAATGTGTATGTCGCCAGCGTCGCCTCCGGTGGCAAGGATGTCCACACCCTGCGCGCCTTTCGTGAAGCGGAATCCTACGATGGCCCGTCGCTGATCGTGGCCTACTCACCCTGCATCGCCCACGGCGTCGATTTGAGCCGCAACCTGGCACAGCAGAAGATGGCGGTTGCCAGCGGCCACTGGCTGCTCTACCGCTACGACCCACGCCGGCTGGCAAAGGGCCTGAATCCGCTCCAGCTCGATTCGAAGAAACCCAGTTTGCCGCTACGCGATTACTATCAGACAGAAGCCCGCTTCAGTATGCTCTGGCGTACCCACCCGGACGTTGCCGAACAGTATGTCAACCAGGCCCAGGAGGCCGTGCTGGAGCACTACCATCATTTCGAGCAACTGGCGAGCCTGCCGGTCGATGAGATTGAAGCACCAACAAAAGAGGCATGACGATGAACCTGACCACCCAATGGCTTGGCCTGACGCTGAAAAACCCCTTTGTCCCTTCTGCTTCCCCCTTGAGCCATGATATCGACAGCTGCCGCCGGCTCGAAGATGCAGGCGCATCGGCCATCATCATGTATTCCCTGTTCGAAGAGGAGATTCTCGCCGAGGCAGAGCAATTGCAGCAGTTGTGGGAGTTTCAGGATATTGGCCACACCGAGACCAGCAGCTATCTGCCGACGCATCATGAATACAAAACCCGGGAAGAAGCCTACCTCGAACAGCTGGTGACATTGAAACAAACGCTGGATATTCCGGTGGTCGCCAGTCTCAATGGCACCACGCCGTCAGGCTGGACCAGCCATGCACTTGACCTGGAGGAAGCTGGTGCCGATGCACTGGAGCTGAACATCTATTATGTGCCCACCGATTTCACGGAATCCGGACAGGCCGTCGAGGATCGCTATATCGACATCATCGAGCGGGTACGAAAAAACATCTCGATCCCACTGAACATCAAGCTGTCCCACCAATTCAGCTCACCTGGCCATTTCATCAAACGAATAGAAACGACTGGCGCCAATGGCGTCGCCCTGTTCAACCGTTTCTTTCATCCCGACCTGGATCTCGACAACCTCGAAATCACCTCGGTGATCACACCCTCCAGCCCACAGGAAGCACTCCTCCGGCTGCATTGGGTCGCACTGGTTCGCAATCGTGTGGCACTGTCGATCGGTGCCACCGGGGGCATCCATGATGCCGACGCCGTCATCAAACTGCTGCTCGCCGGCGCCGATGTTACCCACCTGTGTACAACCTTGTTGCAGCATGGCCCCGAACGAATCGAGGTGCTCGAACAAGGGCTGGTCGAATGGATGGAACGCAATGAATATGAATCAGTCTCCCAGATGAAAGGCTGCGTCAGCCAGATGAATGCCGCCGACCCCGCCGCTTACGAGCGCATGAATTACATGGAGATCATCAAAAGCACGACTCTCTAACGTCACGGCTATAAACCACTCCAGGCCCGTGGATAGCTGGGCTGACGGGCTCTGCAATGCCCAGAAAGAATAATAATGCTCTTATATTCTAATATTATTACTTGATAACTATAATTAGGTACTTACCCTATCTTTTTGTTTTTTTGGGGAATATAGACACACCCTCTGAGTTAACTTAGGCTTGACGTCGTCTTGCCAAACCCAGTCGTTACCATCCGCTCCGATACCACGGAGCCATAAAGCATCGACCGGGGCTCCGAGGAGCCATCTGGCAGGCAGTGCCGCAGTTCCCAAAAGCCAGTATCTGAATACTCGTGGCGGCGTGCGGTAGACCACATCAAGGGAGGATTGATAACGGGATTTTCATTCACGCTAATGCAGCGAAAAAACAAATTGGGTGAAAATTTTGAGCATGACCTCCCCCACATTTACCTACTACACAAGAGCAAGGAGAAACCATGGAATTTAGATTCATGATGAAGGGCGCGCTGGTTGCCGGGGTCCTGCTGGGACTTTCGACATCCGCCTTTGCGGCCGACAAGAAAAAAGTGCCCACCATGACCGGCGCTTCAGCCGAGATGTTGGCCAATACCTGCAACGGCTGCCACGGCCCCGAAGGTGCCAGTGCCGGGCCGGCATCACCAACCATCGCCGGTATTTCAAAAGACTATTTCATCGAAACGATGCAGGGTTTTGCCAGCGGCGAGATTCCGTCGACCATCATGGGAAGAATCGCCAAAGGCTACAACGAGGAAGAACTGGAAGCCTTGGCCGAGCATTTTTCGAAAGAGAAATTTGTGCCTGCCAAGCAATCCGGCGATGCAAAACTGGCCAAGAAAGGCGCCAAACTGCACGACAAATACTGTGAGAAGTGTCATGCAGATGGCGGCACATCGGCAGAAGATGACGCAGGAATTCTGGCTGGACAGTGGGTTCCTTACCTGGAAATGACCCTGTCGGATTTCCTCAAGGGTGATCGCACAGCCACCAAGAAAATGGCGAAGAAGCTGAAGAAACTGCACAAGAAAGAAGGTGATGCAGGTATCAAGGCTCTGATTGCCTACTACGCCAGCCAGAAATAAGGCCAAGGAGAACTATTGAGATGAGTAATAAAATCAGTCGCAGACAATTTATCCAGACTGCCGGTGCAATCTCCGCAGTCGGCGCCATTGGCACACCTTTTCTCGCTTTTGGCGCAACCAAGAAGGTGGTCGTCATCGGCGGTGGCACCGGCGGTGCCACCGCAGCCAAGTACGTGAAAATGGCCGATCCCAGCATCGAAGTCACACTGATCGAACCCAACAAGCACTACTACACTTGCTACATGAGCAACGAGGTACTGGGTGGCGAGCGCAGCATGGACTCGATCAAATTCGGTTATGACGGCCTTGCCAAGCGTGGCATCAAAATCGTTCATGACATGGTCACCGGTATCGACGCCAAGGGCAAGAAAGTCACCACCAAGGGTGGACAGAGCTTCGGCTACGACCGCTGCATCGTTTCTCCCGGCATCGACTTCAAATGGGATACGATCGAAGGCTACGATGCCAGCGTGGCCGAGAAAATTCCCCACGCCTGGAAAGCAGGCCCGCAGACCGTCACGCTGCGCAAGCAGCTGGAAGCCATGGCGGATGGCGGCACTGTGGTCATCGCGCCACCACCCAACCCGTTCCGCTGCCCGCCCGGGCCCTACGAGCGCGCCAGCCAGATTGCCAGCTATCTGAAGCAGCACAAACCCAAATCGAAGATCATCATCCTCGATCCAAAGCCGAAGTTCTCCAAGATGGGGCTGTTCGTACAGGGCTGGAAAGATCTCTACGGTTACGAAACCGACAAGTCGATGATCGACTGGCGCGGGAGCGCACAGGGTTCCAACGACAACGCTGTGGTCAAGGTGGACGCAGGATCGAAAACCGTCACCACAGGTTTCGACGACAAGGTCAAAGCCGATGTGCTCAATATCATTCCCGCCCAGAAGGCCGGCAAGATCGCTTTTGCAGCAGGTCTGACCAACGATTCCGGCTGGTGCCCGATCGACCTCCACACCTTCGAGTCGACCATCCACCCCGGTATCCATGTCATCGGTGATGCCTCCATCGCCAAGGGCATGCCAAAATCAGGCTACGCAGCCAATTCGGAAGCGAAAGTCTGTGCCGTTGCGGTGGCAGCGATGCTGGCCGGAAAAGAACCCGGTACACCGGCCTACACCAATACCTGCTATTCGATTGTTGGCAAGGACTATGGCATTTCGGTGGCGGCGGTCTATCGTCTGGCAGAAGACAAATCCAAGATCATCAAGGTCTCGGGCGGATTGTCACCGAAGGATGCGTCAGCAGAAGCCCGCCGACGTGAAGCGCTGTTCGCACACAGCTGGTTCAACAATATCACGACCGATATCTTCGGCTAGCAGAATGCTGTAACTGCAATACCAGAGCCGCCATGGGAAACCATGGCGGCTTTTTTGTGGGTAGGGGCTAACCCAGAATCGCCTTGAGAACAGCCATGCGGATAAAGACCGAGTTTCTGGCCTGACTGAAATAGGCATTGTTGGGAGAGTCGTCGAGCAAACCGCCAAATTCCTTGAGATGCACCGAGGGGCACAGCACCATCGCATTGGGCTTCAGTGCCTTTACTGCCGCTTCACGGTTGATCTTCGACAATTCGAGTGGCTTGAGCAGATCAGAATAGATCACGTCCATACGTGGTAACTCGATATTGAGACAGCCAACCATGGTCTCCTGCTTGTACAACTCAGCGGTGGTTTCGATTGTCAGCCCGGCCGCTTCCAGTCTTTCACGCTGCCCTGGTTTGAAGATCTGATTGACGCGCCCAAAAATCACGATGCGCGAGAATGCCCAGGGAAAGAGCCCCATCAGGATCATCAGACTGTGTACCGTACGGGTATGACCGGGGGCACCAAAAAATCCCACCTCAAGCTTCATCTCCTCGCTGACGTCAGGGAACATCAGTTCCGGCCGCCACTTGAACAGCGTATAGAGATCGACCAATGCCTGGCTCGGGTTTTCAACGTCGCCGTTACCCCCATTGATGACCGGAATGGTCGAATCGCGCAAAATCGCATCGAAACTGTCGGTCGAATGCGTGCGCAGTACAACCGCATCGCCGTAACTATTGAACATTTCCGCCAGCTCGACCATGGCGCCGCCGTCGTCTTCCCGGCCGGTTGGTGCATGGTCGACATCCATGACACTGGCTCCCAGCGAGTAAGCTGCACTCTCGAAGGAAAAGCGTGTTTGATTGACCGCCTGATCCAGAAAGGCATTGACCAGAATCTGCCCGGACAGTGACGTCTTGTGGGGCCGCGGAGATTGCTCATAGAGCGCTGCCTGACGCATTAGCTGTAACACCAGATCGCGATCGAGATGTGCAGCGGAGACCAGATGCCGCCCCTGCATGCGCGCCAGCACCTCGGGTTGCTCCGGCAACCGCTCCAGTAACTGTGCTACCCGGTCGGCCTGTGCAACCTCATGCTCCCTGTACTGCCGCGCCTTTCCCGGTAGCGGCAAACCGTTCTCTTCCATCTGTTCTCTCCTTCGGCTAGTGCCATCACATCATTTGGCTAAAGGATAAGCCAAAAAACGGGCGAGAACATAGACCTGCTTCATCCGTAGTGTAATTGGGCAACTACCATTGGTCTGGCGGACAACCCTGCCGAGCTGGCAAGCCCACTGACCGCCTGCAGCAACAACCACTATGGATACAACGCCCCCGCCTTGGTAGGCTACCAGCAGAGAACTTGTTTTTCACGAGGACTTACCCACCGCTTGCGGAGCAGACAACAATGAAAACCAAACAGATAGACAACCTGGTCAATGGATATCACAAGATGACCGAACGCCTGGCCGAACGTCTCCAGAACATCGAGAATCTGACACACAGCGCTTTTCACGATGTATTGGCGAGCCTGCGCGATGAGTCTGTTTCATTGAAGGAGTTGACGATTCACGAAGCCCAGCAGGTGGCCGACTGGGTAAAACGCGACTTTTACGCTGTCGCGCAAGAGGCCAGGAAGACCCGTGAGGACTTCCGCGACTGGTTTCCCTTCGAGATCAAAGTCGAGGAATCCTATCTATGGGACAAGATCATGTCCGCGGCTGACAAGACGACCGTCGACCTGCTGGAGCTGAAGGAAGAAGCCATGCTCGCCGATTTCGACTTGTGGCGCACCGGCGAGGTCACCGCACCCGGCATTCTCGAATGCACCAAATGCGGCGAACAACTGCATTTCGCCAGCGCGGGCCATATCCCGCCCTGCCCTAAATGCAACAACACGACGTTTGTTCGCATCTCCAGCAGCACAACCGACACCAAGAGCGAATAGCCGGACGAACCCACAGGAGTCCACCATGTTTCAGATCATCCCCGTCAACGAAGACCGCATCGTCGCCGTCAAGGCCATCGGTAAATTGAACGATAAGGATCTCGAAGAATTCACCACACTCCTGGAACGGCTGATCGCCAAGCATGGCCGCCTGTCATTGCTGATCGAGCTGGAGAACTTCCACGGCTGGGAAGCCGATGCCGCCTGGACCGATTTCATGTTCATGACAAAACATGAGGACGACTTCAAGCACATCGCCATTATCGGTGAAAAACGCTGGGAACACTGGATGACCGCGCTGGGCAACGCGTTTACCGCCACTGAAATTCGCTATTTCAAGCGCGATGAACTGCTGGTCGCCTGGGACTGGTTGCGCGAAGGACAAACATCAGCATCACAACAGAGCGACAAAGGTACGCTGAAACCCTATGCCCACATCCTGGTAGCCACTGATTTCTCCCCGCACGCCGACATTGCCGCGCTCCGGGCAAAAGAGATCGCCAGCCTCTATGACGCCCAGATCACCCTGCTTCATGCCGTCGAAAATTTCATTTTCTACGGCGACATTTATGATCCCGTCGGGCCGGTACAACAACTCGATACCGACCGCATGATCTTCGATGCTGCGGAAAAACAGATGGCGCAACTGGCGAGCAAGCTGGATATCCCCAACCTGAAGACCGAAGTGATGTGGGGCGCACCGAAGGCCGCAGTACTCTCCTACGCGGCAGCCCAGCAAGTCGACCTGATCGTAACCGGCTCGCATGGTCGCAGCGGTGTTTCACGGCTGCTCGGCTCGACCACCAATGGCATTCTGCATGGCGCCAATTGCGACGTGCTATCGGTCAGAATCGACTGACGTAGCAGCCGGGAAAGTTTCCCAAACGATCCCCGTCACTGGATCGCCCATCCGCTTTAGGTCTTAAATAAGACATTGGCACTGCCCGAGCGACACCATGAATGTTTCCCGCCTTTCCCGCCTGCTGTTGATTCTCACCTGTTTTCTGCCAGCCACTGCGCTGCTATCGAAGGAAACGGAGCACTCCGCCGAAGGAAAATTCCTGGGTGCCGCCGAAACCGAATACCCATCGTGGTTCCGCAGCAGCTTTCTCGACTTCAACGAAGACGTTGCCGAGGCCGCCAAGGCTGGCAAACGCATCATCATCCTGTTTCACCAGCAAGGCTGCCCCTATTGCAACCTGCTGGTTGAACGCAATCTCTCGCAACAGAGCATCGCCGACTACATGCAAAAGCACTTCGAGGTGGTCGCAATCAATATGTGGGGCGACCGCGACGTGGCGACAATCGACGGCAGCCAATTGACGGAAAAGCAGTTTGCCGAAGCACTCAAGGTACAGTTCACACCTACCACCGTGTTCCTCGACGAAACGGGCGAACAGGTACTGCGTCTGAACGGCTACCTGCCGCCCGAACGATTCATGCTCGCCTTGCAGTATGCAAACAGCCATTCAGGCAATGACGGCCCATCATTCACCGACTTTATTCGCCAACGGGCACCGTCAGCATCGAGCGGCAAACTGATCGAAGAACCCTTTTTCCTCAGTGCGCCATTCGCCCTCAACGATCTGCTCGGCAAGCGTCCGGTCGCCGTCTGGTTCGAACAGAAGCAGTGTCCCGCCTGCGAAACACTCCATGGTAACGTCATCGATGATGCCGAAACACGCAGGCTGATCAAGCAATTCAACAACATTCAGCTGGATATGTGGGGCAAAGACCCACTGGTGCTGTTCGACGGCAGCAAGACCACGGCACGACAATGGGCGAAAAAACTCGGTATCCACTACGCCCCGACCATCGTATTCTTTGA
>CAZQXF010000027.1:0-16553 GCA_964596975.1 uncultured Thiotrichales bacterium
GCCCGGTACGCCCCTCTGATGCGGTCGGGCATGTCTTTACACATCGCAGCGAATATCGCTTTGATTGTGCCACCCCGATGCGCCTGCTGAACCTCAAGGCGACCATCGATACCATTGGGGCCGATGATTTCGATCGCCGCGCCGGGCGTCTGATGATCAATTCATGGTTCGATCAGCATGATGCGTCGAGCTTCGATGGTGGTTTCCGTTTTTCCGGACGTACCGCGCGCGCAGGGGAAGTGACCGTGGACGGCGTTTCCAACCTCGAAGGTGAGTATGCCTTGTTCGATCCTTCCCGTGGCGACTCGCTGCGCCTGGGCAATACCTACTACTTCGACAAGCCGGGTGACAATACTTCGTCCACTCAGGGCTGGAATGCCGTCTACCTTGGCCGCAATGGAGCAGATGTCTACCGCTTCTGGACCCCGGCGCTTGGTATAGTCAATGTAGAATTTCGCGACGGGCAGTGGATTCCACAGCGCGGTTTCAAAAAATTCTATCTCGCCTCGGCAGTTGGCTCGCCGGATGTCGGCCGCCTGGCCAATTGGGACTATGATCGTTCCGGTGTGGCGCCAGGGTAGGATTCACGCCAACCGATTTACACGAAGACTTTTGAGTTCAGCTTTGCAGGCCACGTGGTTACCTCACCGTCCATCCCCGCTGGACACGGGAAACCAATTACAGGGATGTGAACCACCGGCGTGGGTTGCCCTCCCTGGCACTGGATTTCGGCGTCCTGCCGGAAAGACGGGGTATAGGGCGTTGAGTTGGTTTTCCCATTGGTTCGGTGGAATGTGCGGCTTCACCTGGAACCACTCCCCTCGCCCCGTTGGAAAAAAGGGACGCAGTCAGCAGTGGCAGGGTGGTACGTGCGCAGCATGCCCACCATGCTTGCGTACATGGACTTGATCACTATGCTGACGGCATGCTTTTCCCGGTAGGTTGGGCAAAGCGCAGCGTGCCCAACAAAGTACGTGGTGTTATTCCCGCCCGTGGTTGTTGGGCACGTCACTATCGTTCCTTTACTCAACCTGCCTGAATGCAGGGGCCAAAATGCGTGCCGCGAACGTCGAGACTTGAGTGATGAACTCAATAATGATCGGGTTCAGATCAAATGCTCGGCCGCGAGTGCCGCCTGGGTTCGGTTATCTACACCCAGTTCGCGGAAGATGGCGGAGCAGTGGGTTTTTACCGTCGCCTCGGCCATGTTCAGCAGGCGGGCGATCTGTTTGTTGGAATGCCCCTGTTTGATGAGACTGAGCACCTCCAGTTGCCGCGGAGTCAGGCGGGTTTCCGAGCTATCTTCCGCAGTATTTTCTTCGATCTCATCGTTCGATGGGTAGAGCAGTTTGTAGCTTTCGTTGATGAGCAGACTGTCACGCGGTGAAATGATCTCGTTATTGATGACGCGCTGCATGATCGATTTGATGGCCTGCCAGGTAAACTCAGTGGAGACGCAGCCACGGGCGCCAGCCTCTATCAAGCTATCGCCGCTATCGTTGCAAGCAAATTCGGCAACTGCCAGTACCGGAATATCAGCATTGGTCGCGCGAATCGTGCGGATACCATCAAGGGCGCTCTGCTTGTCGGTGAGATAGTAGAGCACCAGCGTGATATCGGTTTTCTGGCTGAGCTGACGCGATGCACCGCTGGCATTGGCTGTACCGAATACTTTCAGGCTGCTGGAGAAATCCTGTAGCAGGTTACAAAGGCTTTCGCGTATGAAGGCATGTTCACATACGACCAGAAGTTTCATCGCTATGCCCCTTGGTCCGGGTTGTTGTGTGTTGTTATCCACTGGTTTAATGCGGCCTCGTCCAGTTCGTCGTCATCGCGGGCATTTCGGGTTATTTTTATTAGTTCGTTTTCTTCACGTACAAGTTCCCCGCATTTCTCCGCAGCCCGCTGTTTTTCAAGAAAATTCACCTTTGCCTCGGCCAGTGCTTGCTCGCTTTGTTGCGTGATCTGCTGTTGCTGGAGGAATTGCTGCATGAGTTCCTGTTGACGTGACAGCAGGGCCGTCATGCTGCTGCGATAGTCGAGCAGTTCTGTGGGTGAGACCGGATGTTGCGTCAATGCCTCGAAAAGTGTGGCTTCCTGCTGTTGTTTCCAGGCGGTAAAACTGGTCATCTGCTCATTTTTCTCGCTTAAAATGCGGTGTTGCCTGAGCAGTTCCTGTTGCTGGTTCGCCACGCTTCGACGAGCCAGTTCTTCGCGGCTGCGGCGTATTCTCAGCAGGGGAGAGAGGTCGTTATTGCTCATATCGCTGCAATCTCCCGTAGTTGTGCCAGCGTCATGTCGAAGTCGGCGCGATGGTGCATGTCCTGCCGCAGCATGGAATTGATTGCCTTGATTTTTGCCACGGCTTCATCGGCTTCGGGGTCAGTGCCGCTCTGGTACTCGCCGACCCGGATCAACAGCTCGATCTCCTTGTGCTTGGCAATGAGACTGCGCAGTTTGCTCGCGGCGGCCTGATGCTCGGCATCGGTGATGTTGTGCATGACGCGGCTCAAGCTCGCGAGGATATCGATGGCCGGGAAATGGTTGGCGTCAGCCAGTTCTCGTGACAGCACGATGTGGCCATCGAGTATCGAGCGGACTTCATCGGCGACGGGTTCGTTGAGGTCGTCGCCTTCCACCAGCACGGTGTAGAAGGCGGTGATCGAGCCCTTGTCCGAGGTGCCGGCACGCTCCATCAGGCGGGGCAGTTCGGCAAATACCGAGGGCGGAAAGCCGCGTCGGGTGGGTGCCTCACCGGCGGACAGGCCGATTTCGCGCTGTGCCCGCGCGAAGCGGGTGATCGAGTCCATCAGCAACAGCACGCTCATGCCTTGATCGCGGAAATATTCAGCGATGGTGGTGGCGACCTGTGCCGCCTTGACTCTCTCCATGGCCGGTCGATCCGAGGTGGCAACGACGACGATGGTATTTTTCATGCCTTCCGGGCCGAGCACCTGTTCGATGAATTCACGTACCTCGCGCCCGCGTTCGCCGATCAGGGCAACGACGGTGATGTCGACCTGGGCGTGGCGTACCAGCATACCCAGCAGCGTACTCTTGCCGGCACCAGCAGCCGAGAAGATCCCGGTGCGCTGGCCTTCGCCGCAGGTCATGAAGGCGTCGATGGCCTTGACGCCCAGTGCCAGCGGTTTGCTGATGATCTTGCGACTGAGCGGGTCCGGCGGCATGGCGTTGACGGAGTAGCGATCGAGCACTGAGGGCGCTGCGCCCGTGTCCAGGTCAATGGGGTTGCCCAGGCCATCGAGTACCCGGCCACGCAGATGTGGCCCCACCTCGATGCGATGGATGTCCCCGGTGGGCGTGACCATTGTCGATGGGGACAGGTGGCGCATTTCTCCCATGGGCGCCAGCAATGCGGTGCTGTGGTCGAACCCCACGACTTCGGCTGGCAGCACCTTGTCGCTGCCGGGGTTCTGCAACAGACAGACCTCACCAACGCTGCTGCGGGGTGTAATCGCCCTGATGACCGTGCCAGCGACTTGCAGTACCCGCCCTTTGGGCGTGATCGGCGTGTAGCCCTTGACCGCCTCGTCGAGCGCATCATGAATGTAGTCGAGTGCCGTCATGTCACGCTCCCACCGGCTGGAAGTCGATCTTGCCCAGTGGCTGGACGGCAACGTCTGGTGCCAGCTCCTGATACGACAGCACCGGCAGGTCGCGGAAGTCCATCTTAATCAGCTTGCGTAGCAGTGGACGCAGCTCGAAAGTTGTCAGCAGCGGCGCTGGCCCGCTTGCGCTGTGATGAGTGACGACAGCGCGAATGGCGTTGATGAGGTTGCGAGTATCCTCAGGCCCGAGGCCAAGCAGGCTGCCACCCGGTGTCTGGCGAATATAGTTCTGCAAGGTGAGTTCGACAGCCGGATCCATCAGATAGATCGGCATGATGCTTTCGCCCCGGCTGAACTGATAGCTGATCTGGCGTTTCAGGGCAGTACGCACGTGTTCCGCCAGCATCTCTGGGTCTTCGGTGGTGTCACCCCACTGCACCAGCGTTTCCAGAATGGTACGAAGGTTGCGGATGGAGATATCTTCATCCACCAGCAGGCGCAGAATCTGTGTCAGGCGATTGAGCGGCACGACCCGCAGCGCTTCCTTGACCAGTTCGCTCAGCGCGTCCTCCAGCTGGCCAAGCAGTTGGTGTGTCTCTTGTACGCCGACGAATTCGGCGGCATTTCGACGCAATACCCAGGCGAGATGCATTGCCAGAACGTGGGCCGGGCTCAGAACCGGGATGTCGTGCTGGACAAGGTCGGTTGCATGGTGGGTATCGACCAGTTTTGGTGTCAGGCCCGGCAACAAGGGCTCGCCTTCCTCCCAGGGAATGTCCAGTAGCCTGAGCTGGTCTTCGCTGGCGGCCGTCAGCAGTTTGTCTTTGCCGAGGTATCCCTTGGCCGTGGGAATATCGTTGAGAAATATGATGTATTGATCGTCTTCGAGGCCTTCGTTGAAGCGCAGGTGGACGCCAGGAAAGGGAACGCCAAGTTCCTGAAAGAGGCTGCGGCGAACATTTCCCAGCTGACTG
This sequence comes from uncultured Thiotrichales bacterium, assembly GCA_964596975.1. Classification (GTDB taxonomy): domain Bacteria; phylum Pseudomonadota; class Gammaproteobacteria; order UWMA-0217; family UWMA-0217; genus JALSHZ01. The sequence goes on from CAZQXF010000027.1 coordinate 4,544, forward strand.
TTCAGTTCGACCGGGTCGAGCCTTTCCCGCATGGCTTCCGCCAGTTCGATGATGATGGGTGGAGAGGCCAGCGAAGCTGCCGCCTTGCCGGCTTGTGCCGGGGTTTGTTCACTGGTGCTCACTTCGTCGAGGCTGGCGGCCTCCTCTTTCTTGCGAATCTGCAACAGGAGCAGCGCCAGCAGCCCGGTCAGAATACCGAGCGAAAGGAAGATAATGGTCGGAAAGCCCGGAATCATGGCGAAGCCGAAGAGGATGGCGGAACCGATGAGCAGCGCGTTGGGCTGTGCCAGAATCTGTGCACCGATGTCGGCACCGAGATTGACCGAATCTTCCGAATTGCCCCGGGTAACGATAATGCCTGCCGTGATGGCGATGAACAGGGCCGGTATCTGGGATACCAGGCCGTCACCAATGGTCAGGATCGAATAGACATCGAGTGCTTCGCTACTGGTCATGCCATGCTGGAACGTACCCACGGCAATGCCACCGATCAGGTTGATCAGGATAATCAGAATGCCGGCGATGGCATCGCCCTTGACGAACTTCATGGCGCCGTCCATGGCGCCGTAGAGCTGGCTTTCCTGTTCCAGATATTTCCGTTGCGCTCGCGCCTCGGCCATGGTGATGATCCCGGAGCGCAGATCGCTGTCGATACTCATTTGCTTGCCGGGCATGCCATCGAGGGAAAAGCGGGCGCTGACCTCGGCCACGCGCTCGGAACCCTTGGTGATGACGATGAACTGGACCAAGGTGATGATCAGGAAAATCACCAGGCCGACGATCAGGTTTCCCTGCACGACAAAATCCCCGAAGGTGTAGACGATCTGGCCGGCATCGGCTTGCAGCAGGATCAATCGAGTGGTGGTAATCGAAATCGACAGCCGAAACAGTGTTGTCAGCAGCAATACGGCTGGGAAGGCAGAAAATGCTACGGGTGTCTTGATGTAGATGGCGACCATCAGCAGGATGATCGAGCCGGTGATGTTAAGCGCGATCAGCAGATCCACCAGCCAGGTAGGCATTGGCAGGATCATCAGGAAAATGACGGCGATCAGCAGCCCTGCCAGCGCGATATCGCTGCGCCGGGTCAGCATCAGCAGCAAGGAGCGTGCGGTATTCAACATCATGCGACCTCTTCCTGCTGCCGCTCGCGGCCGAGGCTCGCCAGTCGCAAGGCTTCCTCGCGGCGACCCAGCCGCAGCAGCGCGCTGCTATAGATTTGGCGTGCTGCCTGGCCCAGTCTGTCATGCCGGCCGAGTGCCTTGTTAGCGAAGCTGAGACTATGTTCCGGCTTGTCGTGCTGCAGCCAGCACCAGGCGAGCGATAGTGTCACCCGAATATTCTGCGGTTCGAGTTCGTGCAATGCCGAGAACAGCACCAGTGCCTTATCGAAACGCCGCTGCCGTAGATAGAAATGCCCAAGTGCGGAGAGCGCATCACGTTTTGCGGCATCGAGCCGCAGGTGCTTGATGCTGTTCTGTCGTGTTGTTTGTTGCTCCGGTGTCGTGAAATTATTCATCTCTACCTGTTTTATTGATGTTGTGTTACTGGCCGTTTCAGAGGGTGGGCCTGATCTCAGCGACGTGCGGATGCCTTTCTATGGTTGCTTGTGGCTCGATACGATCCCCAGCATGAACAGTTCTTTACCCAGCAGTTCGGCTGCTTTGGCAAATCGCTGGCTGGCCGTTTCTTCAGCCAGTGAGGCAAACAGGCTTTGCGCTTCCGACAGCAGCATTTGGTAGTGCATCGGTGCCAGTGAGAAAGGGTCGCTGATATCCGGTTTCAGCAGTTCGAGCAGCTGCTCGTTGGGATCGTGCCGCTCGGCGATGGTATTGATCCGCCGTTTGTGCGTGCATGGTGGAAGGGGCGCGCTGCCCGCCGGGCCTGCTTCGCTCTTTTCCTTTCGCCTTCCTGGGAGTATCCCGCTGATGCCATTGCTGAGATCAAGCGTGCCGGTTGCGTCTGTCATCGTGGTTGCCGTGTTGAAATACCCTGCCTCTCGACCAGAATGATCCGATCCAGCCCCGTCAGTTGCAGGAGTTCGGCAATGGCATCGTCCGCGTTGGTGATCTGCAGTCGACCGCGCTGCCCCATGACTTTGGCTGCATCCAGCAAGGCTGCAAGCCCCTTGCTGGTGATTGTTCTGGTGTTCTGTAAGTCAATGATGATTTCGCTGTTTCGCTCGATCAACGGCAGCAGCTTGCCAAGCAGGATATGTGCATTGGTACCGTCGATGGACTCGTCGGGGATGATGCTGGGCCTGAGCTCATCACGTTCTGATTTATTGGCAATCAATTACTGCACTCCTGAAGTTGGCCGGCTGCTTTCCGCCTCGCTATTCCGAAAATTTGACAGCCGCCCGGAATAAAAGTTTCGGCTCGATAACTCATACTAAAGTCGTAGACCGAATGCCGGATTGCGGTGTGCCGGCGCTTGTCTCAATAATGAAATCGTCGTCGAAACGCGCTGTCTCCGAATGCCGCTGGCGTACCTTGAAGACAGCCCGTCTGCTGTATTGGTCGAGACAGACGGCGATAGTGTGAACTAGTCGACAGGCGATTGTCGTCCCGGGAACAAAATACAACAACGCTCGTCATATCGAGCATATGTGGGGATAGGAAGGCGCAGAACGCACGGGGTGTAACCATGTTGCCAGATTCAGTGCCGTTACTCCGGTTTCAACCAAATATGTTCGGGCGAGGTTAGGTTGTGGTGAAAATTGCCAGGTTGATTATTGTTGGATCATTGTTGGCCGCAATGGGAATGCAGGCTGCCAATGCCGAGAGAATAAAGTGGACGATGGGGAGTTACTCCCACTATTCGAACGGCGAAGATATTGCGGATGTACTGAAAGATCTGATGTCGTTCCAGGGTATACCTGTCGTGATGAGCAGCAAGGTGTCGGGCGAGGTCAATCTTCGCTTTGAGAATCTGCCAGCCCAGGAGGCGCTGGACCGCCTTGCACGGCTCTACCAGCTGGCCTGGTATTACGATGGGCATGCGCTGTTCGTCTATCAGGTAGGCGAAACAAAGACCGCAACATTGAAGCTGATGAATATTACGGTCAACGAGTTTACTGACTCGTTGAAGCGACTCGGGATTTTCGATCGGCGCTTCACGTGGAAGGTTTCAGAAAGTGATGGCTTCATCTATTTTTCGGGGCCACCACGATATGTGACGCTGGTAATGGAGACTGCGCGGGCAATGGATGTGAAGTCCCCCGGGTTCGCTGCCGGCAGTGTCGTTTATCGCTGGAAAGGGAGCGACGGGATAATGAATTTCAGCTCCAGCCCGCCGGGTGGCGACGATTATCCGCGCTACGAGGTCGTCAATCTTGAGACCGGTGCGATAACGGTCCGCGAGGCAAGGGCAACGGACTATCCCGAACGATAGTGTGTTGACTCGTACGGTATGTCCGGGGTAACACAAAACGAGAGTGTTTGTATCAATGGTCGGAATTAGACAAATATGAGTGTTATCGGAAGCCGTATCGCCTCGGGGAATGACATGCCTCGATTTACCTTGAAAATGTTTTCCGGGCCTTCGATGGGGGCTGAAATATCGTTGGGCGAAGGCGAATACCTGATCGGCCGGGATGTTCGAAGTGATTTGATTCTGAATGATCGGATGATTGCAGCGAGACATCTGCGTCTGCGGGTTTCCGATAAGGGTGTGACGGTTACGCCGCTCGCAATGCCGGTTTATGTGGATGGCAAACTGATCCCCAAGGAAGAGCGGCGGATAATGAACTATCAGGTGATTACACTTGGCACGACACATTTCGCCCTTGGGCCACCCGAAGCTGCCTGGCCTGTTATCGGTCTGCCAACGATAAAGGAAGTGGCAAGCTCGGCAAATGTCGAGCAAGAACAGGATAACCCCGATATTGGGCACGGTGGGCATTCTAAAATAGCGCGGCTTGCAGCAACGCATCGGTGGCTGAAATGGCTTGTCATCGGCTGGTTGGGATTGGTATTGCTGCTCCTGTTGACAACCATTGGCTCGTTCGGAACGGTTGACCAGAAAGATGGCGTATCCGCACAGACACTGGAGACGATTATCGCGAAAGCTGGCCTCGACGATCAGTTGCAGGTCGTCGAAGACGATCGGGGGCGATTTGAAATAAGCGGCTATCTGGGCGATGAGGCCGATCGTGTGCGCCTGGAGAAGATGCTTGCTGCGCGCGGTATCGATGTTCCCATGATGATCTGGAATCCCGCAACGCTGGCGGATTCCGCGCGTTCGATATTGGCTGCCGTCGGTATCAGGCACGTCACCGTCTGGCCGGGCCGGGGGAAGGTCCCCGGAGAGCTGGTGATGAGTGGCTACATCGCAGATGAAGCGGGTTGGAAGCGAGCGTTGACAATGTTGCGGGAGGATATTCCCGGTATCGCGGCCCTGGATGTCGATGCGGTCGAGGAGATCGAGTCGAGGGCAAAGGTGCTGCGTGCGCTGATCGTCGAGAAAGAGCTTGCCGACAATCTCAAGGTTGTCATCGAAAACGGAACTTTGTCGGTGCGCGGGGCTCTATTGACCGAGGGCGATCGTATGCGTTGGGAAGCGTTGGTACGCGGATATGAACGCCGTTACCTCGATGCGCCGGAACTGATCGAGCAGCCTGCAGGGATGAAAAAGCGCCTCTATATTCCGATCAGGAGCATGAGTATTGGCGATGTTTCTTATATCGTGACGCGTGACGGGCGTAAATACATGGAAGGTTCGTATATCGGCGAGGGATATGTCATCAAGAAAATATTCACCGACCGGATGCTCCTGGAAAAGGATGGTGCAACGGTCGAATATCTGCTGGAGGAGTGAGATGAGTAACAGTCAAGAGGCCTATATGGCGCTCGAAAAAGCGCTGGCAGACGATGCGTCAGGTCAGGTTCGTAATCAACTCAAGGACGACTTCATGCGTCGTGCCCAGGAGGTCAGGGCCGTGATCAATCGTGGTGTACCACCTGAGCGGTATCAGAAGCTGGTCAAGTATTCGCAGGCGCTCGAATCTGCCGCGCAAGTTGTCGATGAAATGTGGCAACGCTGGCGGCGCTAGTCCGCAAGATAAGGACGATGAATAACAACAGGGAAGATAGAATCTATGCAAGGTAGCGTAGACGTTGGCCATGGACCCGAGTGAGCAAAATAGGGGATCGCAGTGTTGCGATAACGGCCGAAACTTTTTTCAATCAGTATGAGGAGTCTAAAAATGCCCGATTTATCCAACCCGATAGCAGCTGCTGCAACGCAGTGGAAGGACCTGCTTGCTTCGCAAACACAAATCCAGACGCAGGCGCTCGAGTATCAGCAGCAGTCGACCCTTGAGAAGATCAAGTTCGACATGCAAAAGGCTGGCATCGAGCGCATGTCTGATGTCGGAGAGGCAATCAGTCGTATGACTGAACGACAATCGCAGCAGATAGCGCAGTAACGTTAGCGCGGTCGCCCGGCATTTTTCGTCTCTCGGTTCTACTGAGTCGCGATAAATCCGGGCGGGTCCGTTACCATATTTGTGGTAATGGGGTTTTCTCGCCCAAGGTGGGGTACGTCTTATGGTTCCCTGCCATAACAATGAGGATTTTGAATAATGGACGAAATGACCAGTCCGGATATTCTGAAAACACTCTCTGAAATTGGCTACATGGCCTGTCTGAAAGGAAATGTGGCGCAGGGAGAAATGATCATGGAGGGTGTCCATGCAATGAACGAGGAAAGCATTCCCGTCAGAGTCGGTCTGGCGGTGGCGCGAATCTCGGCCTCACGATATGCCGAAGCGGTGGATATTCTCCAGAACAGTGTGCTATCCGTAGATCCCGACAACATGACGGCAAAATGCTTTCTAGGTATTGCGCTTACTGAAATGGGCAACAAGACGGATGCCAAGGCTTACCTCGGTGATGTGAGTGAACATGGCGATGTAGACGAAAAGAAAATCGCCGATGTTTATATGGCCGTTTAGCGTCTGCTGAGGTAGTCATGACGATGCCATATCGCAGAAACATAGCCGTTTCAAAGGTAGCGTCGCTGCCAAAGCTGGAGGGAAATACTCATGATTGACGGAATCGATTCGGTCAGCCAGTTGAGTGCGTCATATTTTCGCAGGCCAGAAGCGTTGGAACCCGTCGCGACGTCTCCAGCGATGATGGTCAGTGAGGCTGCACCAGGCGCTGCCGCGCTCGATAAGCCCTCCGCCGTCAGCAATGTCGTGATCGGCGACAGTTTGACGATCGATCGTGCTGGCGCGGCTGATGGAGGTGTCTTCGATCGTGTCATGTCGGGCGTTGCGCAAATGGATGGGGGCTATCGCGAAGCGGTCGGGCGGGTGTCTGATTGGCCCAGTTTTTCTTCTTACCTGAATCGGCACGGGATTTCCGGTCCTGACGGTATCTCCGAGCGCGATGGGCACATTAGCAATATCGACGAAGTGCTGATGCGGGCGGCACCTGAAATATCATCTGATCCGCAAACGCAGGTGGAACAGATTTCGCAAAAGCTTGATCAGCAGCACCGGCTGAACAATGAGTTTTATGCGGCAGGAATTGAATATCAGCGGGATTCCGCGGCATGGTACCTCGGTACCGAGTTCTGGTTGACAAAGGTGAAGGTCCTGACGGCAGCAGTGTCCCAGGTAAGTCGTGGATTGAGAACCCTGTTCATGAGTCAATAGTAGAGACCGTCCAATCTTTCAGATGGTCACGGTGCCAGCCCGGCTTGGCCCTGGGCCGGAATAATCAAGTGGAATTGCAAAATGGCTAACAATATCAACATCAATGGCCTTACACTCAAACAGATTCTCGATCTTTACAGTAGCGAGAAACTGAAGAAAACCCTCGCCGGAGGGACGTTGTCGACACGTATTGGTGCGTCGTCGTTCGATGGCATCTATAACGGATTTCTTCCTGGCACGAATGATGGTATCGAAATCGACCCGGAAGCACTGGCATCGCTCTTGTCCAAACTGATCGACGAGATTTGACGGCGCCTGCCGAGGTATTCATCCGCCAGTCAGGCTCAGCACGATCGGCTGTTGCGCCCAAGCAGCGTCGCCATATCACCAGCATCCAGCGTTCCTCTCAGCTGTCTTTACGATTCCCTCTTCATCAACTTGCTTTGCCTATTTGTTGGAACTTGTCTTTGCTTTAGGGGTCGGATTAAAGCAGAGGTTCAAGCAACTGGCAGGGCTTTGTCAGCGGCGTGCTTGTATGAACCCATGAGGCGCTATTCAAGGCCACGAACTATTTCGAAGGGGAGGGTGTTTTGTTCCAGTTTTCACGTTTGGATTTCAGATTATCGGGGCAGCGGCTGGGGAAGTTGATGCTTCTTCTATTGCTGTCGTTGCTCCTCTCCTCCTGCAAGACAGAACTCTATTCGGGACTCGACGAGGTCGAAGCCAACAATATGGTGTCGGTCTTGATCAACAATGGCCTTGATGCGGCCAAAGGGCGTGACAAGAAAGGTGGGCGTTTCAATGTATTCGTCGAGCGATCCCAGGTATCTCTTGCGGTGGACACCTTGCAGCAACACGGCCTGCCAAGGGAGCGTTTTACCCGTGTGGATGATATTTTTCAGAAGGACGGACTCATTTCCTCCCCGCTCGAAGAGCGTGTTCGCTACATCTATGCGCTTTCCGAGCAGGTGGAAGAAACCTTGTCGCAAATCGACGGGGTCATCACAGCACGGGTGCATGTGGTGCTACCCGAGAATAATCCGTTTGCGGATAAGGTGAAACCTTCCTCGGCGTCGGTTTTTATCAAATATCTACCTGGGTCTCAGCTCAATCAGATTAAATCCGAGATCAAGTTTATCGTCGAAAAGAGTATCGAAGGGCTTTCCTACGACAAGGTATCGCTTGTCATGCTACCTGCCAAACTGACCTACTCATCGAGCAGTGATGGTCAGTGGGCCAGTATTCTTGGGGTGCGTATTGCAAAAAGCCAGGTTGGTACCTTCAGGGCGATGCTGTGGGGGCTGTTTGCCATTGTGACGTTGTTGGGCGCGGCAGTGATCTATCTGCTGCTACGCGAGACTGAGCAAGACAAGGAAGGTAATCCGCAGGGGGGCAATGGCGATGCAGCGGGTGTTGCCGCAACGGGTGTTGGGCGTTCGGCGATGACGGCTGGGGAAAGAGTGATAAGAAATATATCGAAAATGAGGAAACAATAATGTCTGGTACCTTGCATGCAATCGCTGATGACAAGGCGCAGTTGTTGGCAGTCACTGAGTTCAATCACTACCCGAATCGGTATATTCATCAGGACTGGGTGAAACGTCTGGAAAATGGCGCGATCATCAGCAAGCTGCTGAAGAGCGCACGTTCGGAAGATAACCTGGCCGAATACCTGCTGGAGCGTTTCGAGCTCAAGGACAAGTTGTGGTACGACTTCGATACGCCGCTACGTGAGCTGATGCTGCACCCCAGGGACGCTATTCTACGTGTGGTGATGTTTGCGGGAGCTCTGCTCAACAGTGAACACGCGCGTCATGCGATTCACCGAGATGACGTGTTGCGGTTGCGGCGTGGCTTCGGCGATGTCCTATTCAATTTCGCGTTGAACGAGGCACCGCTATCATTCGATCTTGCGCATTTGCCCAGAATTGCGTCACCGGCAGCAGGCGCCGATATCCAGGCACATCTTGCCGCCAGTGGGCTCTGGTGCCTTGGTTGTGCCATTCAGGGGGAGCCGGCGGCGATTGTCGAGAGGCTCTATCTGAAGATGAGCGCTGCTGAATACCCCTTCCTGGAAAAGCAGCCGCGCAGCTTCCGCAAGCCGTATTGTGCAGCAGTTGTCGAGAAACTGACAAAAATGAAATTGACGTCGGGGTAATGGCGTTGGGGAGTAGTGAAATGGGGAATAAGATCGAATCGCCCGATGGCTCGCCACTGGCGTTGCGCCAGCCGGTACTCAAGGCGCGAGAAGTTGGAGATCTGGTGGATGGGCGGGTGGCACTGCAGCGTGCGAGGGAGCAGGCACGGCGCCTGCTGGCAGAAGCGAAACAACTCCGTGACGAAGCAAGGCAGAAAGGCTACGAAGAGGGCCTGGAAGCGGGAAACAGAGAAAGCGCTGCGCGCATGATCGGTCTTATCTCGGGGTCGGTCAAATACCTCGCTGAGCGAGAGCGTGAAGTCGCGGCGGTTGTTGTAGCAACGGTGACCCGGGTGTTGGGGGAGCTAGATCATGATGCGTTGATTCTTCATTCGGTGCGCAATGCCCTTGTTGGCTTGCGCAGCCAGCAGAACGTGACGGTCAGGGCGGCACCGAGCAATGCGAATACGTTGCTCGATGGGCTGCCGCATGATTATCCCGAGGTCGAAGTCTTGAGCGTTGTCGCCGACGAGCGGCTCAGTGGAGACGAATGTGTCATCGAAACGGACATCGGCATTGTCAATATCAACCGCAATGATTTTGTCAGTGCGTTAAAAAAACGCATTGGCGAGCGCCTGGGTATTTCCATGCAGCAGCTCGATGATGAGATAGCGCGCCTGGGCGGTACAGGCCGCTGTGCTGTGGATAGCGCGGCACAGCCGCATGCGACCGCAACGCCAGCGGCCGAAACAGCGCCCGATTTCTCCAATCTTGAGCTGGAGCCGCTGCGCTGAAATCGAACTGATCGCCGGGGTGCAGGGTTTATTTTTGCGCTGGTTTAGCTGCTTTACTGTTGGCGTTTTTTTCGTGTCGCGCCTTGTTTTTCAGCCGCGAGATTCGTAGCTGCTGGCCGGCTACGCGGGCTTTTTTCAATTCACGGAAAATTTCATTGGGCATGCCGACGGGTAAGTCAACCGTTGAATAGTCATCGTGGATGGTGACGTGGTTGATGTAGCGGCCTTCCAGTCCCCCTTCATTGGCGATTGCGCCAACGATATTTCCGGGTTTGACGCCGTGGACGCGACCAACCTCGACGCGGAATCTTTCCATGCCTTTTTCTGGTGGGCCGATGTCACGGCCGCGGGGTGGGCGGGCATCGGCTTTGTCGCCGCGTTCGAAGCGGCGCTCTTTTCGTCCGCGTCCGTCACTGCCATGGCGCGGTTCTTTGCGGTCGCGCTGTCGGTCTTTCTGTTTTGGACGGGTATCCTTTTCCAGTAGCAACGGGGTATCGCCCTGGGCCATTTTTGCCAGTGCTGCGGCGATATCGGTAGCGGATACATTGTGTTCCATCTCATAACGGGTGATGAGGTTGACATAGTCATCGAGGCCGCCTGCGGCGAGGGTGTCGGTGATTTTCTGCATAAAGCGGTCGCTGCGCTTGCTGTTGACATCTTCAGTTGATGGCAATTCACAGTGCGTGATTTTTTGCTGCGTTGCTTTCTCGATCGCATAGAGCATCCGTTTTTCACGTGGTGCGACAAACAGCAGTGCTTCTCCCTTGCGTCCGGCGCGACCGGTGCGACCGATGCGGTGGATGTAGGCCTCGGTATCGTAGGGAATATCGTAGTTGACGACGTGGGTGATGCGTTCGACATCGAGCCCGCGCGCAGCCACATCAGTGGCAACGAGGATGTCGATATCCCCCTTTTTCAGCCGCTCGATAGTCCGTTCGCGCTGTTTTTGCGGAATGTCGCCGTTGAGCGCCGCTGCGGCATGACCACGTGCTTCCAGTTTCTCCGCCAGCTCGACGGTGGTTGCTTTGGTGCGCACGAAAATAATGACGCCGTCGAATGTTTCCACTTCCAGAATCCGGGTCAGGGCATCGAGCTTGTGATAGCCGCTGACCACCCAGTAGCGCTGTTCGATGGTGCTGGCCGTTGCGGTTTTCTGCTTGATGGCCACCAGTTCCGGATTTTGCAGATAGCGCTGCGCGATCTTTTTGATTTCTTTCGGCATCGTTGCGGAGAACAGTGCGATCTGGCGTTTTTCCGGCAGTTCGCCCAGTATCCATTCGACATCGTCGATAAAACCCATGCGCAGCATTTCGTCGGCTTCGTCCAGCACCAGATGGCGCAGCGCTTTCAGATTGAGTGTGCCGCGGCGCATGTGGTCCATCACCCGGCCCGGTGTGCCGACAATGACTTGCGGTCCGCGCTTGAGCTGGCGTAACTGACCACCGTAGTCCTGACCGCCGTAGATCGGCAGCACATGGAAGCCCTTGATGTGGCTGGCGTAGCGCTGAAAAGCCTCGGCCACCTGAATGGCGAGTTCTCGCGTTGGAGCGAGCACCATCGCTTGTGGCGCGCGCAATGAAATGTCGATCAGCGACAGGATCGGTAGCGCAAAAGCCGCCGTCTTGCCGGTGCCTGTCTGGGCCTGCCCGAGCACATCACGACCATCGAGAATATGCGGGATGATGGCGGCCTGAATGGGGGAGGGTGCTTCGTAGCCGACTTCGTCGAGTGCCTGGATGAGTTCGGGAACAAGGGATAGATCGCGAAAGCTGACGGTTTCGCTGCTTTGGTCTGACATGGGGTAAATCCTGGGAAAATCGGAACCGGGTAAATGCTGGAGATGGAGATCGTAATCCGGGGCGGTGGTTCCGTAGTGTCGCTGAAGAATGATCTGACGGATCGCTATGACCCGAAGTAGACGGCGTACTATAGCACAGTGATGCCAGGCAGTGTGGGCTGGATGATGGCGTGTAGAATACAGGCTCGATCTCCAGCCGGTAAATGCCATCATGCTCGAATACGTATTCTTCAATGACCGCTTCAGGTTGCAGTTCATTGCCCGACTCGAATCGCTGGGTCTCAGCCATGAAGATGACATCGATCCCATCGAAGGGGCGGCGATCGTGCGCATCGACGAACCGGAAGATGAGATCTGGGACGCCCTTGATGACTACTATGACGAGCTGAGCGATGCTGATCAGGCCGAGCTGGAGGCCAGCGCCGATGATTCGATGAGTACCGCAGGCATCTATATCGAGCTGAGTGATGGCCGCAAAACGCTGGCCAAGGTACGGCCCGAGGTAATGAACCGCATGTTGGGCGCCGTGAGCATGGATGAGTTCAACGAATTCGTCGAAGTGATCGTCAAAAGTGTCGAAGAGCCGGATGACAGCCCGATCTGTAAAAAGCCCTGAG
>CAZQXF010000028.1:0-16307 GCA_964596975.1 uncultured Thiotrichales bacterium
GGCGCGTGTGAAGGGGAAAGCAAACCAAGTGGCCCGGTGGCTATTGAATGGCTGGCTCAGTATCATTTCGTTACTTTTCGGTGTGTGCCCGCGCAGCGGGCTGGGGCGCTGAGTAGTTACCTTCGGACTGGGATATTGCGCCATGATGGGGCTTCAGGAAAGCAATGAGTATGGCGATCAGTCGCTTGCGATTCGTCTTTCCATCATTGTGGCGGCGTTGATCCACAGGCTGATTATCGATGCGCCCGGTGCAGTTGATAGAAGCTGTCGTTCGGCATTGACGCGCTTGAGCTTGAGTGCCAGGCGATAGGCTTGCTTGCCGGTCATGTCAGCGACGGAATGGATGCCGCTGGCCTGAAGCAGATTGGCGATTGGGCTGCTGATGCCAGGAATACGCAGCAGGTCGGCAATTTCAGTCAGACGGGTAAGCTCCTCCTCAGTCAGACCCGTTTGTGCGAGCAACGTGGATTTGCCGCCGTCGCTGGAGATGTGGGTGAGTAGCTGGGCAGTTGTTTCGATGCCAAGTCGTCGAAACATGGCGAGCTGCTCGCTGCTGAGATCATCAAGGTCGGTGAGCGGGTGGCTGCCAGCGCGCGAATCGATGCTGTCGATACGCGATTGCAGCTGCTGGTTGGTTTGCTCCAGCAGTTGCAGGCGCCGCAGGATGGCTTCTAGATCGCCTTCGGGGGTTATCGTGGTGCCGCCGCCACCGCCACTGCTATCCATTAGCCGGGCGTTAAGGTCGTTGTTGGCAGTTTCGAGTTGCTCAGCCCGAACGAAAAGCTCATCACGCTCTCTTTCGATACGGCGCAAGTGCTTGTGACACTCGTCCAGCCCCATTTGCAGGGAACGGGAGCGGTTGCCGAGCACCAGCGTTCGCAACTGCCAGCCAATCAGCAGTCCAAGTAACGCGGCCAGAACGAGGCACAGCAGCATCTTGGTTACCAGATAAGTCATTGCTGTTGCTCCCCGTGGTGCTCATCATCAGTCATTGGCTGGAGTTCGAAGGTGATTCTGCGATTGATTTCGCGTCCGGCAGCGGTTGTATTGTCTGCGATGGGTTCGCTTTCACCCTTGCCGACCGCCTGCAGGCGTTGAGGTGATACGCCGAGCCGTGTGAGTTGTCTTGCGACTGCTTCGGCACGGGCCTGGCTGAGCGCAAGATTGTCGTCGGCACGACCAATGCTGTCGGTGTGGCCATTGATGTATAGCGTTTGATTCGGGCAGTGCTGCATTAATCGGGCAATACGTTTGAGCAGTGGCAGGGAGTCATCGGTGAGTTCATCGCTCCCAAGTGAAAAATGCAGCTTTTGGTCCCGGGTCATTGCGGTCAGTTGGGTTCGACAGTGGTCATATGGTGCGGATGCTGGCGGTTGGGGCGCTGTGGTCGTCGCGTTACCTGAGGGAGGTGCCTTAGCGGTTAGCGAACCTGCTGGTCTGCCCTCGGCTTCTTGTTGTTGCAGCCTGTCGTGAATGCGACTGACGCCCCAGACGTTAGCGACGGATTCGACTGCGAGTTCACGCTGATTCTCACTCGTGATGGCACCGCTTAATATGACGTCCTGACCATCGACTGTGATATCCAGCTGTTCCAGCCCGGCGTAACCCAGTGCGGCCATGCTGCGATGCTCGAGGTCAGCCTCGATATCTGCCGATTCCACGGTGATGCAATACCACGACAGGATGCCCAGTAAAAACAGTTCAGTGAGGATTAATAAGGTCTGTGACATAGCGTGGTGGTGCCGAGGGACAGGGATTGCTGCTATAGACAGATGGAGGGAGCGAATGGTTCCCGTGATGACGTTCGAGTCAGTGTGATCAAGATACCCACTATATACGGTGGCCATAGCTTACGTTGATCGCAAAACGTTGTATAATCGCGCTCCAATTCTGGTCATGCCCCGGAGGCGCGAATGTTTTCAGCAGATATGAAGATAGCCGGTTACGATGATGAGCTGTGGAGTGCAATGGAGAACGAGGCTCGTCGTCAGGAAGAGCACATCGAGCTGATCGCGTCGGAAAACTACACCAGTCCCAGGGTCATGGAAGCGCAGGGTTCGGTGCTGACGAACAAGTACGCCGAGGGCTATCCCGGCAAGCGTTACTATGGCGGTTGTGAGTATGTGGATATTGCCGAACAGCTGGCAATCGACCGTGTCAAGGCGTTGTTTGGTGCCGACTATGCCAATGTCCAGCCGCATTCCGGTTCACAGGCCAATGCCGCTGTCTATCTGGCGTTGCTATCGCCAGGTGACACCATTCTGGGGATGAGCCTTGCGCACGGCGGGCATCTGACCCACGGCGCCAAGGTGAATTTTTCGGGAAAGATCTTCAACGCGATACAGTATGGTCTGGATACCGATACCGGCGAAATCGACTATGCCGAAGTCGAACGGCTCGCACGGGAGCACCAGCCAAAAATGATCGTTGCCGGTTTCTCCGCCTATTCCCGTATTGTCGACTGGCAGCGTTTTCGCGACATCGCCGACGAAGTAGGTGCTTGGCTGTTCGTCGACATGGCGCACGTGGCTGGTCTGGTTGCGGCCGGTGTCTATCCGAGCCCGGTGGGTATCGCTGATGTGACGACCTCGACCACCCACAAGACACTGCGCGGTCCTCGCGGTGGCATTATTTTGGCAAAGTCCAACCCCGATATTGAAAAGAAGCTCAACTCACTGGTTTTTCCCGGTACTCAGGGCGGGCCATTGATGCACGTCATTGCCGCCAAGGCCGTGGCCTTCAAGGAGGCGCTTGAGCCTGACTTCAAAGACTACCAGGCACAGGTCGTTCGCAATGCCAGGGCCATGGCCGAAACCATGATGTCGCGGGGATATAACATTGTTTCCGGTGGTACCGACAATCACCTTTTTCTGGTCGATCTGATTGACAAGCCGATGACCGGCAAGGAAGCCGATGCTGCCTTGGGTAGCGCGAACATTACGGTGAACAAAAACTCAGTGCCGAATGATCCGGAATCGCCGTTTGTCACCAGCGGTATTCGTATCGGCTCGCCAGCGATCACCACACGCGGCTTCAATGAAGAGGACTCGCGCCAGCTGGCTGGCTGGATCTGCGATGTGCTCGACAACATCGGCAACGAAAACGTGATTGCCGAGGTGAAGCAGAAGGTACTCGATATTTGCGCCAGACTGCCAGTTTACCGGAAATAGCGTTTTCGTCATGCGCTGCCCATTCTGCAATGCGACAGAAACCAAGGTGATCGATTCACGTCTGGCGAACGAGGGTTCTCAGGTGCGGCGGCGTCGTGAATGTCTGGACTGTTCAGAGCGGTTCACCACCTATGAGACCGCCGAGCTGAAGTTGCCACGCGTGGTCAAGCGCGACGGTCGCCGCGAGGCCTTCGACGAGCAGAAGCTCCGCAGCGGCATCGAGCGATCGCTGGAAAAGCGACCGGTACGAACCGAAGACATCGATGCCGCTGTTTCACGCATCAAGCACAAGCTGCTCAGCAGTGAGCGTGAGGTGTCGTCTTCGCGGCTTGGCGAATGGGTCATGGAGGAGTTGCGCAACCTCGATCAGATCGCCTATATCCGCTTTGCCTCGGTCTATCTGAGCTTCGACGATATGGACGCGTTCCGCGAAACCATCGAACGCCTGGAGCGAGATCTGTCTCCTGAGGCACGCAAACATCAGATTTCCTTTCTGGATACCGAATAGCAGTGCCTTTCTCCGCCATTGACTACGCGATGATGGCACGGGCGCTGCGTCTTGCGCTGCGCGGATGCTACACAACCCAACCCAATCCGCGTGTGGGCTGCGTGCTGACACGCGATGGTGAGATTGTCGGCGAAGGGTTCCACGAATACGCAGGCGGGCCTCATGCCGAGATCAATGCATTGGCGCAGGCCGGTGATCGGGCACGTGGTGCCACCGCTTATGTCACGCTGGAGCCGTGCAGCCACACGGGTAAGACCGGCCCCTGTTCACAGGCGTTGATCGAGGCGAAGGTGCAGCGCGTCGTTGCCGCGATGGAAGATCCCAACCCTTTGGTATCCGGCCGTGGTTTGCAGCAGTTGCGCGAATCTGGTATCGATGCAGCGTCGGGTTTGATGGCCGATGAGGCAGCAGCACTGAATCCGGGCTTTATCAAGCGCATGCGTGAGGGCATGCCGTGGGTGAGACTGAAAATGGCCGCCAGTCTTGATGGTCGTACCGCGATGGCATCCGGTGAGAGTAAGTGGATTACTGGCACCGCTGCGCGACGGGATGTGCAGCGCCTGCGAGCCCGCAGTAGCGCTATTTTGACAGGAGTCGGCACCGTGCTCGCTGATGATCCGTCGATGAATGTCAGGCTTGGCAAAGAGGAACTTGGTATTCCACGTGCCCCGTACCAGCCGTTGCGCGTAGTACTCGATACCGATTTGCGAACGCCGCCCAAGGCGCGGATCATTGGGGAAGATGGTCGCTTGGTCATCATGCACGACAGCGAGGAGCGCGATCGGCAGCGGGCGCTGGAACGCAAGGGCGTTGAATTGGTTCGGCTGCCGCGTATCGAGGGGCGGCTCGACTTGTATCAGGCACTTCAATTGCTGGTCAAGCGGGAAGTGAACGAGTGCCACGTCGAGGCTGGCTCCGTACTCGCGGGTGCATTGTTACGCGCGGCGCTGGTGGATGAGTTGGTAATCTACATGGCACCGCATCTGATGGGTGATGCGGCACGCGGGATTGCTGCGATTCCGGGCCTGCTGACGATGTCCGATCGTATTGCGGTCGAGATCGACGATATCGTGGCGGTGGGTAAGGACTGGCGCATCACGTCGAAGGTTGTGAGGTAGCCGATGTCAACGATCGTTGTGGTAAGAAAGAATGGCACCGCCTGTATCGCGGCCGATACGCTGACCACTTTTGGTGATACACGCCAGGCGGCGGCGTTCGATGCGGCCAACGACAAGATTTTCAGTTGCGCGGAGAGTCACATCGGCATTGTCGGCAGCGCAGCACATCAGATGGTGCTGGAAAGTGCCTGCGAGCAGGTGGACACGCTCGATTTGCTCGGCCGCCGTGCGATTTTCGAGAGTTTTCTGCAATTGCATTCGGTGCTGAAGGAAAAGTATTTTCTCAATCCCAAGGAGGACGAGGACGATGCCTACGAGTCGACGCAAATCGACGCCTTGCTCGTCAATCGCCGGGGCATCTTCGGGATCTTTTCGTTGCGTGAGGTTTTCGAGTACACACGCTTCTGGTCGATCGGTGCTGGCTCGGAATTTGCGCTCGGTGCAATGCATGCGCTCTATGAGCGTCTGGAGACCGCCGAGGAGATTGCCAAAGCGGCGCTTGCAGCCAGCGCGGAATTCAACAGTACCACCGCGTTGCCGCTGACCTGCTACAGTGTGCAACTTGAGGAATCACAACCGGAGGTGCTGCTAACCTGATGTTTACCGGAATCATTGAATCGGTCGGCGAGATCCGTGCGGTCATGCCGCAAGGTGGCGACCAGCGCTTCGACATCGGCACCGGGAAACTGGATATGCGCGATGTTGCGCTGGGTGACAGTATCGCCGTCAACGGCGTTTGCCTGACGGTCATCGAGTTCGGTCAGGACTGGTTCATGGCCGATGTGTCGAACGAGACACTCGCCTGCACCACGCTGGGAGCGCTCGACAAAGGTTCTCGCGTAAATCTGGAAAAAGCCTTGACGCCGACCACCCGGCTTGGCGGCCATCTGGTCAGTGGGCATGTGGACGGGGTTGGCGAAATTGTTTCATTGGCAGACGATGGTCGCTCAGTGCGGGTCATGATCCGGGCGCCAGAAACATTGTTGCGCTATATCGCGGCGAAAGGCTCGATCTGTGTTCAGGGAATCAGCCTGACCGTCAATCGCATCGAGGACGATATCTTTGGACTCAATATCGTGCCGCACACGATGCAGGAAACCAACCTCAGTGAGGCTACGGTTGGCACGCGGGTGAATCTCGAAGTGGATATCATTGCGCGCTATCTTGAACGGCTACTGCAAGGTGGTACCGGGAACGCAGATTCCGGTGCCGAGGGGGGCGCTATTTCCCAGACCATGCTGGCTGCCGCCGGATTCATGGACAACAAAACCTGAGACTGCAATGGCATTCAATACCGTAGAAGAGATCCTCGACGATATTCGCGCTGGCAAGATGGTGATCATCGTCGATGACGAGGATCGGGAAAATGAAGGCGATCTGTTGATGGCAGCATCTCTGGTGCGACCGGAAGACATCAATTTCATGGCGCAATATGGCCGTGGACTGATCTGTCTGACGCTGACGCGCGAACGCTGTCGCCAGCTCGCGCTGCCGTTGATGGTGGATGGTGGCGCCGCCGACGCGCATGGTACTAATTTTACCGTGTCGATCGAGGCGGCAGAGGGTGTGACCACCGGCATCTCTGCCTATGACCGGGCTCATACCATCCGTCAAGCGATAGCGCCCAACGCAAAGCCAGAAGACATCGTCCAGCCCGGCCATGTTTTCCCGCTGATGGCCAAGGCCGGCGGTGTGTTGACGCGCGCCGGGCATACCGAGGCAGGATGCGATCTGGCGCGCCTCGCGGGGCTGGAACCGGCAGCGGTCATCGTCGAAATTCTCAATGAGGATGGGACGATGGCGCGGCGCCCCGATCTGGAGCGCTTCGCTGCAGAACATGGTTTGAAGATTGGCACCATCGAGGATTTGATCCACTATCGTGTCAAGAATGAAAAGTCGGTCGAGCGGGTTGCGCAGACCCATATCACTACCGAGTATGGCGAGTTTGAGCTGGTGACCTACCAGAACCATGTTTCGGGGAACATTCATTTCGCACTGGTGAAAGGGGATGTCGCAGCTGAGGAGCCGGCGCTGGTGCGGGTACACTTACAGGATGCGCTGGTTGATTTTCTGTCGGTTACCGGCGAAGGCTTTGGTTGGCCGTTGCATGATGCGATGCAACGCGTCAATGAAAGTGGATGTGGCGTGGTGGTGATTCTGCGGCACCCTGAGCCAGACAGCAGTCTGGTACAACGTATCCAGCATCTGGGTGAGCGTGCCAACGCGGGTATCGAGAAACCCAGTGATGCGCCGGAAGATGTGCGTACCTTCGGCGTTGGCGCACAGATTTTACTCGATCTGGGCGTCAGAAAGATGCGCCTGCTGTCGGCACCCAAGAAATTCCATGCGCTGGGCGGCTTCGACCTCGAAGTGGTCGAGTACATCTGGGAGAAACCCGGAGACAGCAGCGGCGTATGAATACCCACCGCAATCCGATAAAATACCGCCTTTATTCCAGACATTCGACGCAATGAACCCCGATTATCTCGATTTCGAACAACCGATCGCTGAGCTCGAAGCGAAAATCAATGAGCTTCGTTATGTCGGGGATGGCAGTGGCGTCAATCTGGGAGATGAGATCGCCAAGCTGGAAGAAAAGGGGCGCAGCCTGACCGAGTCCATCTTTTCCAAGCTTACCCCGTGGCAGGTATCCCAGCTGGCGCGCCATCCGTTGCGGCCTTATACGCTGGACTACACGACTTCGCTGTTTGCCGAATTTCGGGAGCTGCATGGTGATCGCGCTTTCAAGGATGATCCGGCGATCGTCGCCGGGCTTGCCCGGTTCAATGAACAGACGGTCATGGTTATTGGCCATCAGAAAGGCCGCGATACCAAGGAAAAGCTCAAGCGCAACTTCGGCATGCCGCGTCCCGAAGGGTATCGCAAGGCGCTCAGGCTGATGAAGCTGGCGGAGCGGTTTCGCATGCCAATCATTACCCTGATCGACACGCCAGGGGCCTATCCCGGTGTGGGTGCCGAAGAGCGGGGGCAGAGTGAAGCCATTGCGCGCAATCTGATGGAGATGTCCGAGCTGACCGTGCCAATCATTTGCATCGTGATTGGGGAAGGTGGTTCAGGCGGCGCATTGGCAATCGGCGTCGGCGACCATGTGATGATGCTGCAGTACAGCACCTATTCGGTTATCTCACCCGAAGGCTGTGCATCGATTCTATGGAAGAGTGCTGACAAGGCTTCCGATGCCGCCGAAGCCTTGGGGATTACTGCTGAAAAGCTCAAGGAACTGAAGCTGATCGACGAAGTGATTCCCGAGCCGCTCGGTGGCGCCCATCGTGATCTCGATGCGGTCAGCAGCGCGATGGCTACCGCCATCGATGCGGCCCTGACCCGGCTGAAAAGCTATACCAAAGATGAACTGGTACAGCGCCGGTATGACCGACTCATGTCCTATGGGCAGTTCACTGGCTAGTTCCATCTTCGCAAGACAGCATTCCTACGCGGTCGCGTGCCCGTTCTCCATGTGGGCTACGCAGGTTTGAGTCACACACGACCATTCACAGCCGATTCTCTATTGCCCGGTCTCCAGCGTCTGGATGTGACGACAGGGTATTGTGTTGCGCTCAGTGGTGGAGCAGATTCCGTTGCCCTGCTGGTTGCAATGGCCGAACTTCGTCACCAATTGCAGAAGCCCCTGCGGGCGGTTCATGTTCATCATGGCTTGCAACAGGAAGCCGATGACTGGGCAATGTTTTGTGGCGATCTGTGTCATCGCTTGAAGGTCCCGCTACAGGTGATCGAACTCGACATCCAGCAAGCGCAGCGTGAAAGCCTGGAAATGGCTGCACGGCGCCAGCGTTACGCTGCCCTGGCAACCCTGTTGCAAACCGACGAGGTGTTGTTGACCGCACACCATCTGGACGACCAGGCCGAAACCTTCTTGCTACACCTGTTTCGAGGGGCTGGCGTCAATGGTCTGGCTGCGATGCCCACGGTCCGCCCATTTTCCCGAGGGCTCCTGTGCAGGCCGCTGTTGGGCTGGGGCAGAAACCAGTTGGTCGCCTTTTTGCGCGAACGGGGGATTGACTGGATCGAAGATCCTTCCAATGACGATATCAGTTTCGACCGCAATTTTATTCGTCAAACCATTATGCCGATCATCGCATCACGCTGGCCCGCGGCGGCAACGACCATTTCCCGGTCGGCAGGCTTGCTGGCCGAGCAACGGGCGCTCAATGAGACCTTGACGGGCAACGCGCTAGCCAGCTGCTATGCATTCAACACCGGCAGCTTGGAGATTGATCGCTTGCAGGCCATGGATGTGGAGCGAAAGCGGCTGGTGTTGCGACACTGGTTGGAGATGGGGCAGCCTCGGCTATCACTCTCGCTGGCGCGGCTCGAGGTTTTGGATACCCACCTGTCCTCGTGCAGGAATGTCAGCTACCAGGTGGCGGGGGTACAACTTCAGTCATTCTCCGGTCACCTCTACAAGCACCGGGCTAATGGTGGCAGTGAGTCAGTATTGACGTGTGTCTGGCGGCTGGACCGCTGCCTACAGCTCAACGCGCTGGGCGTCGTCATCGAACCATCGCAAATCCTGCGTCATTTCCCCTGGCTGGGGCCTGGCGATACGCTGCGTGTTACCAGCCGGCGTGGTGGGGAAAGGATCTTTGATCCTCGAGTCGGGCACCGATCACTGAAAAAGATGCTGCAACACTGGCGTGTGCCTCCCTGGAGGCGTTCTTTGTTGCCATTGATCTGGTACGGAGAGCAACTGATATGCGTCCCGGGATACTGGGTGGCCCGCGAGCTGGATCGGAGCTGAGGCGGTCATCCGGTTCAGCCATACCGTTTGTCGGTTCAGGCAGGCGGTTCCAGATTGTGAATTTTCTTCTTGCACAGTTCTCAAAACGGCACTTTGAGTACGGCTTCCAGCTGCAATCTTGAGTAGCATTCTCTTCCAGTCATGTGCCTGGGCCGCAGTACTGTAGTTCCCAGCATATTAATTAAATATATCAGGCGCTGGTCCGACAGGCTGCGGCAAGTACCTAAACTGGAAATCGCTACCACCCGATGGTCTATATCTCAGGATTCATAGTGGCCATGTTGCTGACCATGGTGTTCATACCGCCAGTCAAGCAGCTTGGGTATCGTTTTGGGCTGGTCGATACGCCAAATCAGCGCAAGGTGCATTTGACCCCGATTCCCCGGATAGGCGGGGTTGCCATGATCCTCGGTGCCACAGTGCCGCTTGTTCTTTGGTTGATCATCAGCCCGGCGTTGATGAGTTATCTGCTGGGTGCAACGCTGATCATCATCTTTGGTGTTCTCGATGATGCTTTCGATCTCGATTTCAAACTGAAGTTTGTCGTTCAGACCGTTGCCGCACTGATTGTGGTTGTTGTTGGTAACATACAAATACACAGCTTTTCTCTGTTCGGACATCTCTTCGAACTGCCTTACTGGCTGTCCGTTGGGCTCACGGTTTTCTTTTATCTGGCGGTGGTCAATGCAGTTAACTTCGCCGATGGACTGGATGGCCTGGCAGGAGGGATTACGCTCCTCAGCCTGATCGCCCTGGCGGGTGTTGCGTATGACTCAGGCGTCAAGGATATCTTGTTGATTTCCGTCGTGCTGGTTGGCAGTGTCATGGGGTTCCTTCTGTTCAATAGCCACCCGGCACAGGTATTCATGGGGGATGGCGGGAGCCAGTTTCTGGGCTTCTCACTGGCGGTCATGTCGGTCTATCTGACCCAGCGTAAGGATGCAATGCTTAGCGCATTCGCACCACTACTGATTGTTGGCATGCCGCTGATCGATCTGGTCTATGTCGTGATATCGAGGAAGATCCGCGGGCTATCACCGTTTCACCCCGACAAACGGCATATTCATCACCGTCTTATTGCACTTGGCCTGAGGCAGTATGGCGCGGTGTTTGTGATTTACCTGCTGCAGTCGGCCATTATCGTGTCTGCCCTTATCTTTCGCGACAGGGGAGATACTTTTTTTCTGGCGCTGTATCTGTTTTTTCTGGGGACGGTCAGCTTCTTGATCACCGCGGCACTGCGATATGGCCGACTGCCCGGTGCCAGGGCCATCAACCGGCTGATGTATGGACCAGTGCGAAGACTTCGCGTGCTGGTCAAAAGGAAACAGCTTCCGGCGATCGCGCAAAAAGTCGCGCTTTTCTCAATGGTCGGCTACCTTGTGCTCGGGACATTGATTCTCCAAGAGGTCAAGTTTGAAGTGGGTATGATTGCAGCGGGCTTGTGGTCGCTGTTTTTTGTCCTCAAACCACGCCAGGTAACGGAAAAACTCTCCGGCTGGTTTATACGTTTTGTCTACTATCTGACGGCCAGCGGTGTGTTGTTCCTGACATACACGTCACCGGAGATCTTTGATGTTTATCGTCTCTGGATCAAGGTGTTCTTCTCGATTCTGGCGGTCGTGGTATTCATTGCGATCGAGTATTCCGGCGATGAGCGTCTGAAACTGCGCCCGATTGATTTTCTTGTTGTGACCACGGCGCTGATATTGCCGGGAGTCGTTGGCCTGTCTGATATCGACCAGGTTTACTGGTTTGTGGCGGCGCACCTGCTGGTGCTCTTTTATGGTGTGGAACTGGTGCTGCTGTCCTACCGTGAGTCGGCGCGTGTCAATCTTATTCAGTATCTCTATACAGCGCCGCTCCTGGTGTTGGCGGTACGCGGATTGTCTGGAATATAGATCGCGCAGTGGCTTGATGTGCGGGGATGTCAGGTGTCGGAAATGCGGGCCTTACGGCTGCCATCGCTGAAACGGATGTCTACGGCTTCACCTGGCTGGAGTGCGTGGGCATGGCTGATCACTTCTCCCGTGTCTGTCCTGGACACAATGGCATAGCCTCGCCCAAGTACATGTTCCGGGTTGAGAAGGTTGAGCGCATCCTTCAGGTTTTCTACGCGGCTACGATACCGGTTGATTTGTTCTTGCATGTGCTGCAGTAGGTGTCTTTCACGCTGCACGATGTGTTCTTGCACCCTTTTGATGTGCTGAAGGGGGCGAAGGGCGAATAGTGATTGGGTCGTTATCAGCAGCCGATGACCTGCGTTGTCGAGGTGTCTGGACATTCCGTAAACCAGTCTGCGTTCCAACTCATCGAGGCGTTGTCCCTGTTGTTGCAGTTGCGCAGAAGGGCTGCTTTGCTCGAGACGCCGCTGCAAATTGTCGATGCTGGTCTGTTGCACGAGTATCTTGCCGGTAAGCAGGGCTTTCAGCCGTGTTTCATGCGACATCACCAGTTGCTGCAAACCTGCATGTTCTGGCGTCGCGATTTCCGCAGCAGCCGACGGTGTGGGTGCACGCAGGTCAGCGACGAAATCGGCAATGGTAAAGTCGATTTCATGGCCAATGGCGCTGATGATTGGCAAGCGGGAGGCGTGAATGGCCTGCGCCACGCGTTCGTCATTGAACGACCACAGATCCTCGATTGACCCTCCACCGCGTGTCAGGATCAGTAGATCCGACTCGTTTCTGCGGTTTGCCGTTTCGATGGCTGCGACGATCTGTTCGGCGGAACCATCACCCTGAACCTGGACCGGATAGATGATGACGTTGGCGCGTGGGTAGCGCCGGTGCAAGATCTGGAGAATGTCACGGATCGCTGCGCCACTGGGCGATGTAACGATGCCAATGGTGTCGGGGAAGGGCGGCAGTGATTTTTTCAGCGCCTCATCGAACAGGCCTGCTTTGTACAGCTTACGCTTCAACTGTTCGAAGGCTTGTTGCAATGCGCCTTCGCCGGCCGGTTCCATGCGGGTGACGATCAGTTGGTAATCACCGCGTGGCTCATACAAGCTGACCCGGCCATTGACGCGGACCCGCAATCCATTGTCAGGGTCGAACCGCAGCAATCTCCCGCGATTACGGAACAAGGCGCAGCGGATCTGTGCCTTGTCATCCTTGAGACTGAAATAGAGGTGTCCTGATGATGGTCGGGCGAGATTGCTCAGCTCCCCTTCGACCCACACATCGGCCAGCTCTGCCTCGAGGATGCTACGGGCGATACCATTGAGTTCCGAGACACTCAGTGTCTTGTCGTCTTGCGGAGATGTTGGCATAGGCTGGGGTGTGGTTACACAAAAAAGCCGGCGATTTCGCCGGCTTTTTTGCTTTCGGTGGTGGTTTCAAATCAGAAGTGGGGGCCGGCGTTCTTCTGTTCTTCGGCCTGTTTGATAGCGAGTTCAGCTTGTTTCTGCGCCTTTTTCGCCAGCTTGATGGCTTGTTCGGTCTTCCCTTCTGCAGCCAGCTTTTCGGCTTTCTTGATCATTTTACCGGTATCACGCCATGGGCTGGCGGCAGCTTTCTTCAGTGCCGACTTGGCGGCTGCAATGGCTTCTGTTGCGGCCGATGTGTCGGCGGTACCACCACTGCTTGCACAAGCGGTGCCCAAAGCGGCGAAAGCGGAGATGGTCAGGGCCAGAATGAGTTTTTTCATAAACGGGTAATCCTCCAAAACTTGTTGATATGTTGCTCAATGCGTCCAGAAATATACCCCAAATGGGGAAGATTCACCAGACGATTTGCTTGGGCCTGGTTTCTTATCGGGCTGCTGGCTCGTTACCGGCTGTCCTCTGTATTCCGTCTATCGAAGTACGCTACAATGCGACCCCGATCAAACCAATCACAAGTCCAAGCTCATGCGAATTATCCAGGAAGCGCTCACCTTCGATGATGTTCTTCTCGTTCCTGCCCACTCGACGGTCCTCCCCAAGGATGTCTCACTCCAGACCCGCCTGACGCGCGAAATCACCTTGAATATACCGGTGATCTCAGCCGCGATGGATACCGTCACGGAAGGGCGGCTCGCCATTGCCATTGCGCAGGAGGGTGGCATTGGCATCGTCCACAAGAACATGAGCGTGGCTGCCCAGGCGCGGGAGATCGAAAAGGTCAAGAAATTTGAAAGTGGCGTGATCAAGGAACCGTTGACGGTGTCGCCGGATCAGCCGATCCGCGATGTGCTGGAGATCACCCAGGCGAACCGGATCTCGGGCCTGCCGGTGGTGGATGGTGAAGAGCTCGTCGGCATCGTTACCAGCCGTGACATGCGCTTCGAAACCCGCCTCGACGATCCTGTCCGCAATATCATGACCCGCAAGGACAAGTTGGTCACGGTCAAGGAAGGTGCCAGTTTCGATGAGGTACAAAGTCTGCTGCACCAGCACCGCATCGAAAAAATCCTCGTTGTCAACGACGATTTCGCGCTGCGCGGCCTGATCACCGTCAAGGATATTCAAAAGTCATCTGACTTCCCCAATGCTTGCAAGGACGAGCAGGGCCGATTGCGGGTAGGCGCCGCCGTTGGTGTCGGTGCCGGTACAGATGAGCGTGTCGATGCGCTGGTCAAGGCGGGGGTTGATGTGATTGTGGTCGATACCGCACATGGTCACTCCCAGGGCGTGCTCGATCGGGTGTCCTGGGTGAAACAGACCTATCCGGATATCCAGGTGATCGGGGGCAACATCGCGACCGCACAGGCGGCACTCGATCTGGTCAAGGCTGGTGCCGACGGTGTCAAGGTTGGCATCGGCCCCGGTTCTATCTGTACCACACGAATTGTCGCTGGCGTGGGCGTCCCGCAGATTACCGCCGTTTCCAATGTCGCCGAGGCACTGAAGGGAACAGGCGTACCACTGATCGCCGATGGTGGCATTCGCTATTCCGGCGACGTTGCCAAGTCGCTGGCATCCGGCGCGTACTCGGTGATGCTCGGCAGCATGTTTGCCGGCACCGAAGAAGCACCTGGCGAGGTCGAACTCTACCAAGGGCGTTCGTATAAGTCCTATCGCGGCATGGGCTCATTGGGTGCGATGGCCAAAGGCTCCAGTGATCGCTACTTTCAGGAAAGTGAAAATGCCGTCGACAAACTGGTGCCAGAAGGGATCGAGGGCAGGGTGCCTTACAAAGGTGCGTTGTCGGTAATCATTCACCAGATGATCGGTGGTATCCGTGCCAGTATGGGCTATGTCGGCTGTTCCACCATGGAAGAAATGCGTGAGAAACCGGAATTCGTTCGTGTTACCTCGGCCGGCATGCGTGAGAGTCATGTCCATGATGTGAGTATTACCAAGGAAGCACCGAACTATCGAACGGACTAGGTGTTCTTTCGATCATGCCATCATTATTCGCTGCCCGCTTGTCGGGCAGCAATTATTTAGCCAGCCAGGTTTCTCCATGCAGAAAGACATCCATTCCTCCAAAATCCTTATTCTCGATTTCGGTTCCCAATACACCCAGCTAATCGCACGTCGCGTGCGCGAAATCGGCGTCTACTGCGAAATTCATCCTTGGGACATGAGTGATGACGAAGTCCGTGAATTTGGCGCGCAGGGCATTATTCTCTCCGGTGGTCCTGAATCGGTCATCGAAGCAAATCCGCCGCGGGCACCACAGCTAGTGTTCGAAATGGGGGTGCCGGTACTTGGCATCTGCTACGGCATGCAGACGATGGCGGCGCAACTGGGTGGCGAGGTCGAGATAGCGAAAGAGCAGGAATATGGCTTCGCCAAGGTACGTGCCCGTGGTCATACGCGTCTGCTGGATGGTATCGAAGACGAGCGTTCGCCCGAAGGCTATGGCTTGCTCGACGTGTGGATGTCGCATGGCGATCATGTGGTCAGGATGCCGGATGGCTTCAAGTTGATGGCCAGTACCGACAATGCGCCGATCGCCGGCATGGCGGATGATGACCGCCGCTTCTACGGCCTGCAATTTCATCCCGAAGTGACACATACCAGCAAGGGCAGAGAGATACTGGAGCGATTCGTGATCGATTTGTGTGGTTGCGAAGCGTTGTGGAAACCAGATGCGATCATCGATGAAACAATCGAAGGTGTCCGTAAGCAGGTCGGCAGCGATGAAGTCTTGCTCGGTCTGTCCGGTGGCGTCGATTCCTCTGTTGTTGCGGCCTTGCTACACGAGGCGATCGGAGACAAGCTTACCTGTGTCTTCGTCGATACCGGCTTGTTGCGGCTGCACGAAGGCGACCAGGTCATGGCTACCTTTGCGGAGCACATGGGAGTGCATGTTATTCGTATCGACGCAGCCGATCGTTTTTTTAACGCACTCAAAGGCGAAACCGATCCCGAGAAAAAGCGAAAAATCATCGGTAACCTGTTCATCGAAATCTTCGAGGAAGAAGCGCGCAAGCTGAAAAATGCAAAATGGCTGGCGCAGGGAACGATTTACCCCGATGTCATCGAATCAGCGGGTGGTAAAACAGGGAAAGCCAAGGTCATCAAATCACACCACAACGTCGGTGGGTTGCCCGACGACATGGAACTCGACCTCGTCGAACCCCTGCGCGAACTGTTCAAGGACGAAGTGCGTGTCATTGGTGAACAACTCGGCCTGCCCCACGAAATGGTCTATCGTCATCCGTTTCCAGGGCCGGGTCTCGGCGTACGCATTCTCGGTGAAGTCAAAAGAGAGTATGCAGAGCTGCTACGGCTCGCAGACGATATTTTCATCACTGAACTACGGAAGCATGACCTCTACGAAAAAGTATCGCAAGCT
>CAZQXF010000029.1:0-16247 GCA_964596975.1 uncultured Thiotrichales bacterium
GCCATGGGTTGGCCGTTGATGTCGGTGGCGATGGCGCCTGCTTCGTGGAACAGGGCGGCGGTGGCGGCGTAGTCCCACAGGCTGCCGCCGCTGTCGCCCTTGCGGGGATATTTGAAATAGACGGTGTTGGGGTCTTGCAGCACTTTGCAGGCGTTCATGACTGCGCCGATGGCGTGGCGCAGATCGGCACCCGGCAGCCCCAGAGTTTCAGCGCAGTGGCGCAGCCCGTCGAGCGTTGCCTCGAACCAGGGGTGCTGGCGGAAGCTGAAATCGGTTTGCAGTACCAATGGACGTGTTGGGTCGAGCGCGGGTGGCGTAAATGCCACGTCGTCGATAAACATTCCCTGGCCTTGTATGGCGTGAAAAACTTTTCCTGTCAACGGATCGTGAACGACACCGATCAGCGCTTCGCCACTGCGCGTCACCAACGCGATGGAGACGGAAAATCCCGCTGTTTTTTCGATGAATGCGAGTGTGCCATCGAGGGGGTCGATGCTCCAGAACGCGGGCTTTTCCAGCCGGTCCCCACTGTCAGGGGATTCTTCGCTGAGCAGGCCGAGGTTGTATGCGGCACAGGTTGGCGTCAGGCGTTCGAGAATGGCGGCTTGCGCCTCGCGGTCTGCGGCGGTGACGACTTGTGAGGCGAGGCTGTCGCCCCGGTTTTTATGCTCTACTTGAATATCGTTGTGGTAGTGACGGATGATCACCTCGCCGGCTGCTCTGGCGGCGGCGATGGCTTGCTGGGTCAATTGCTGTAGTTGATTGGGTTGGAAATTCATTGTTGAGCGTATTCTTTGATTTTTGGTACTTGACGGGAGTGCGTCGTCATCCCCGTGGGATTCGGGGAGCCCGTTACAGGGATTAATTCTACCGGCGGTAGCCGCCTTCCCCGGCACTGGATTCCGGCGTCCCTGCCGAAATGACGGGGTGCACTGTTACAGGGTGCGTTGTTATTGGAAGGCCCGTTACGATGCCGTTGGCAATAGTGCGCTGACGACTTCCTTTGCAATCCGTTCGCTGTAACCGTGCATTTTCCAGTGCCCGGGGCTCCAGCCTTTGAGAAAGCGGTAGAAGTCGGTCCAGGCCAGTGCATACATTGGCCGCCAAGCGGCTTCGACGGCGGCGGGGTCGATTTCCGGATGGTGTTTTTTCAGCGCGTCGGCCAGCGCAGAAAAATAGGCATCGAGCAGGGTTTTCTCCATGCGTTCGCACTCGTGCTCGTTGAGGCAACTGCTGATGAAATAGGCCACGTCTTTCATACCGCAGCCGCCACCGACGTATTGAAAATCCACTGCGGCCACTTTGCTGCCATTATTGGAAAAACAGAAATTGGCGAGTTTGGCGTCACCGTGTACCAGGGTTTGAAATGGCGCTTCGGCCAGTGCGCGGTCAAGCAGTGGCGCAGCTTTTTTCAGCCCATCGTCATCCATGGCTTTGAGTTCATCCGGCCGTGTTTTTAAATGCCAATAGCTGCCTGTTTTCCACAGCCCTTCTGGTCTGATGCCGATAAAAGTGGCATGAAAATAGGCCAACCAGTTCAGGCAGGCGACCATTTCATTTTTTCCGACACGCTCTTTGCGTTTAGGGAAACCGCTGGAATCGAGGTCTTCGAGAATGATCAGAAATTCATCCTTGTGCTGTTCCAGCGCCAAACTGCGGGGTACGCGGCAGTGCGCGTCACAGCGGTCGGCATAGTGCCGATACCAGGCGGTTTCGACCTGATAGGAACGCAGTTTGCGCTGATGCGAGCGGTCGGAATTCCAGCCGCGGGGGTGTTTATTCCCTTTGGTGGGCAGTTTGACATGCTTGACGATGATCGAGCCCAGTTCGGCGCCAACCAAGCCGTAGCGATCGAGGCTGCCATAGCCGCTCCATAGCGTTTGAATGGTGCCAAGCGGATAGATTTCTTCAGCGCCGGTGGTATCGAGAATGATCTTGGTCAGCTCGGAATCCATGCTGTCCCGCCTCAATCGTGTTCACCGGATTCGGTCTGCTCATCCGCTGTCTCGACCTGTGGCTGGTTGGCGTCGTCCAGTTCCAGCGGCGGATGGATAGCGTCGAGATCGGCCAGTTCCTTGAGGCTGGGGAGTTCATCCAGCGATTTGAGATTGAAGTAGTCGAGAAAAGCTTTGGTAGTGGCATACAGTGCCGGGCGACCCGGCACTTCACGATGGCCGACCACCTGCACCCAGTCGCGTTCCAGCAGGGTTTTGATGATATGTGAGCTGACCGAGACGCCACGTACCTGTTCGATATCACCACGGGTGATCGGCTGGCGATAGGCGATCAGGGCCAGGGTTTCGAGCAATGCGCGGGAGTATTTTTGCGGCTTTTCTTCCCACAGCCCACCGATCGCCGGGGCAACGGTTTCCTTGACCTGGAAGCGCCAGCCGCTGGCGACCTGTTTGAGTTCGACGCCACGGTTGTCGTTTTGACAAGCATCGGCGATGGCGTTGAGCGCGGCATTGATATCAGGCTTGGCCGGGCAATCGGTTTCGTTCTCGAACAGCTTGTGCAACTGATCGAGCGACAGGGGTTTATCGGCGGCAAAAATAGCGGCCTCGACAGCAGCCTGTAGTCTATTCTGTTCCATTTTCTGTGCTTGCGGGTTTGGCGGCACTGACGTAGATCGGCGCGTAGGATTCGGCCTGCGCCAGATCGATCAAATGGGATTTCAGTAATTCAAGAATCGACAGGAAGCTAACCACGACACCGAGCCGTCCTTCCTCCGGGGTAAACAATTGCGAGAATTCGACGAAGCCATCGCTGGCGCGCAGCTTTTCCAACACATTCGACATGCGCTCACGCACGGAGAGCTTTTCCCGCTGGATCTGATGGCTGGTGAACATTTCCGCCCGCGACATGACATCTTTCAGTGCGGCGAGTAAATCCTTCAGATCGACTTCCACCTCCAGCCGTGGCGAATCCACTTCAGGCACATCGACCTGCGTCGGCCAGCTATCACGATACATGCGTGGCAAGGTATCGATATCTTCCGCTGCCTGCTTGAACTGTTCATATTCCTGCAAACGGCGAATCAACTCGGCGCGCGGATCGTCCTCGATATCGTCCTCGACCGGCCGCGGCAGCAGCATGCGTGACTTGATCTCGGCGAGCATCGCCGCCATCACGAGATATTCCGCCGCCAACTCCAAGCGCAAGGCGCGCATCATTTCGATGTATTCGACGTATTGTGCGGTGACTTCCGCGATGGGGATTTCGAGAATATCGAGGTTCTGCCGTTTGATCAGGTACAGCAGCAGATCGAGCGGCCCCTCGAAGGCTTCGAGAATGACTTCGAGTGCATCCGGCGGGATGTAGAGATCGGTCGGCGGCGCGCTGACCGGCTCACCCTGGACAATCGCGAAAGGCATTTCCTCCTGCGCCGTGACAATAGTGGTCACGTGTAAGTGAGCCCCATGGCCGCACGCACTTCTTCCAATGTATCGCGGGCCACATCGCGGGCGGCATCGCAACCTTCCGCAATAATCGTGCGCACCGCGTTATGGTCGCGCTCATATTCGCGGGCACGCTCGTGAATGGGTTTGAGTTCTGCCGTCACGGCATCGATCACCGGCCCTTTACAATCCAGACAGCCGATGGTCGCATTGCGGCAACCTTCCTGCACCCACTCACGAGTGTCGTTGTCGGAATAGATCAGGTGAAACTGCCACACCGGACATTTTTCCGGATCACCCGGGTCAGTCAGGCGCACCCGTGCCGGATCGGTCGGCATGGTGCGAATTTTTTTCTCCACTTCCTCCGGCGCATCGCGCAGGGAAATGGTGTTGTCGTAGGACTTGGACATTTTCTGTCCGTCCAGCCCCGGCATCTTCGCCGCCTCGGTCAATAGCGCCTGTGGCTCCGGCAAAATGATCTTGCCTGAACCTTCGAGATAACCGAACAGCCGCTCCTTGTCACCAATGGAAATGTTCTGCTGCCCTTCGAGCAACGCCTTGGCGACAGCGAGCGCATCCTGATCACCTTTCTCCAGGTAATTCTTGCGGTGCTGACGGTACATGCGCGCGTTTTTCTTGCCCATTTTGGCGATGGCGGCTTCGGCTTTTTCTTCGAAATCCGGCTCGCGCCCGTAGAGATGGTTGAACCGCCGCGCCACTTCGCGGGTCAGTTCTATATGAGAAACCTGATCTTCACCCACCGGCACGCCGCCGGCGCGATAGATCAGCACATCCGCCGCCTGCAACAGCGGGTAGCCGAGAAAACCGTAGGTGGCCAGATCCTTTTCGCGCAGTTTTTCCTGTTGATCCTTGTAGGTCGGCACCCGCTCCAACCAGCCCAGTGGCGTGATCATCGACAACAGCAAGTGCAGCTCGGCATGCTCCGGCACCCGCGACTGGATAAACAATTTGGCGGCACCCGGGCTGACGCCTGCCGCCAACCAATCAACCACCATTTCCCAGACGCTCTGTTCAATGATCGAAGGGTCATCATAATGCGTGGTCAGCGCATGCCAGTCGGCAACGAAGAAGAAGCATTCATAGCTGTGCTGCAATTCGACCCAGTTTTTCAGCACACCGCGATAGTGGCCAAGGTGCAGCCGGCCGGTGGGCCGCATGCCGGAAACGATGCGTCGGTTACTCGTGGTCATGGTCGGATAGTCGCTCTCAAAGTGACAACAGGTTGGCGATCAGGTGGATGAAGAAATTGGTAGCTGGCCTGATAATGGCATCCCACAGCCCGAAATAGAGCAGCCCGATCAGGATAAAAATGCCATAAGGCTCGATCTTGTCCAGCTGCATCGCCGCGCGTGGCGGCAATAACCAGCCCAGTACGCGGCTGCCATCCAGCGGCGGCAGCGGCAGCAAGTTCAAGACCATCAGAATAACATTGAAGGTAATACCGATCTGAGCCATCAACGCCAGCGGCAAGGCCACATAGACCATCGACTGCGGCAATACATGGGTGAGCTTCCAGACCAGCCCCCACAGCAGCGCCATGGCCAGATTCGACAACGGACCAGCCACCGAGATAATGGCCCAGTCACGCCGCGGGTCGCGCAGATTGCGCAGATCGACCGGCACCGGTTTTGCCCAGCCGAAGATAAAACCCGTTGTCAGTATCATCAGAATCGGCAGCACGATGGTGCCAATCGGGTCGATATGCGGAATCGGGTTGAAGGTCAGCCGCCCCTGCGCCTTGGCGGTACCATCGCCCAGCTTGTTCGCCACCCAGCCATGCGCCGCTTCGTGCACGGTAATGGCGAAGATCAGCGGCAGTATTGCGACGGCAACATACTGGACCGTGGCCTGGAAATCCTGCATGTCAGTGCAGCTCCAGCCATTCGAGAGACCCCTTGCCCTCACGCAACACTTCCGGGCGCCCGGTGGTCATATCGATCACGGTCGACGGCGAGATATCACAGAAACCGCCGTCGATGACCGCATCGACCTGATGTTCGAGAATCACGCGAATCTGGTAAGGGTCAGTCAGTGGCAGCTCAGTATCGGGCAGGATCAGCGTACTGCTCATGATCGGCTCACCCAGCATTTCCAGCAGGTCCAGCGCGATACGATTTTCCGGTACGCGGATGCCAATCGTGCGCCGCTTCGGATGCTGGAGCCGGCGCGGCACATCACGCGTGGCTGGCAATATAAAAGTGTATGGCCCCGGGGTCAGCGCCTTCATCATACGGTAGCTGTCATTCTCTACCCTGGCGTAGGTGGAGATCTCCGACAGATCGCGGCACATCAGTGTGAAGTGATGATCCTTGTCCACCTTACGGATTTTCCGAATCCGCTCCATCGCCGCCTTGTCTCCAATGTGACAGCCCAGCGCATAGCAGGAATCCGTCGGATAGACGATCACACCCCCACTCCGGATGATGTTGACCGCTTGATCGATCAGGCGCTTTTGTGGGTTGTCGGGGTGAATCTCGAAGAACTGGCTCATGACGGGCATGGTGGCTGCTGTGCAGGGGAGCCAATCATAGTGAATCATGGGCATTTCGCAAGCGGATGGTATGATGCGCGCGGGAACGACGCAGTATGCAGGGAGGATGGTGTACGCATCCGGTGGTGCTAGCCCTCCCTGGCACTGGATTCCGGCGTCCATGCCAGAATAGCGGATATGGGAACCAGCTACAGAGGCGGGTACACCGCCGAGTGTGAAACTGACCAGAGGACACTAACGTAACCGATGTATTACATGATTCATGGCATCGACGCCGATGACTCGCTGGAAGCCCGGCTCTCGGTGCGGCCAGCTCACCTCGAAAGACTGGAAAAGCTGCGCGATGAAGGCCGACTGCTGCTGGCAGGCCCGCTGCCGGCGATCGACTCCCCCGACCCTGGCCCGGCGGGTTTCAGCGGCAGCCTCGTCGTCGCGGAATTTGACTCACTGGAAGACGCGCAGGCCTGGGCTGACGCCGATCCCTACATGGAAGCCGGCGCCTACCGGGAAGCAAAAGTCTACCCGTTCAAGAAGGTACTGCCCTGACGCATGACCGATTGTTAACCCATCTTCGGTGGCACAGGGAGTAAACTCTGCGGCACTTTATTAACCTGAATCCAAGAGGCATCAATGAAATTACGTCATATCACACAAGCTGCCATGATCGGCCTGCTGATCACAGGCGCCAGCCAGATCACACTTGCCAAGGACAAGGTGCCCGCCAGCGATGAAGTCATCGCCGTCATCAACGGCTCCGACGTCACCCTCGGCGATGTGCAGATCTACATGAGCAGCAAGGCCGCCACCGGCGCAGCTGTTGATCCCGGCAGTATCCTCAATGAATACATCAATCGCGAACTGATCAAGCAGGCTGCGCTGAAAGCGGGCATCGACAAGGAAGCTGACTTCAAGAAAGCGATGGAAATCCAGCGTACGACGCTGCTCGTCAACGCCATGCTGTCGAAGAAAATGGACAAGGTCGATCTCAGCGATGAGGCCTTGAAGAAGGAATATGACGAGCAGATCAAGAACGCGCCCAAAGAAGAATACAAAGCGCGTCATATTCTGGTAAAGACCGAAGACGAAGCCAAGAAAATCATCAAATCGCTCGAAGATGGTGCTGATTTCATCAAGCTTGCGAAGGAAAAGTCGATCGGCCCCTCCGGCCCCAACGGTGGTGACCTGGGCTGGTTCAAGTCGACAACCATGGTGCCTGAGTTCGCCGATGCCGTGGCAAAATTGAAAGATGGCGAGATCACCAAGACACCGGTTAAAACGCAGTTTGGCTGGCATGTCATCAAACTCGAAGAGACACGCAAGATCGACCCACCCAGCTTCGACAGCATGAAAGACAAGCTGCGCAGCATCGTCGCCAACAAGGCCATTCAGAACTATCTGAGCGAGCTGCACAAAAATGCAAAAATCGAACTGAAACAGCCCGCTGGCGACAAAGCGAAGTAAATACAATCCAGCCGGACCGGCGTCCCGGTCCGGCAACACCCATCTGGAAGCCGATGCCCGACACCACCATGCACCCATCGCTGAACGTCTTCGGCGAACCATTGCTTGAATGCAGCAACGACCCCGTTACCGGCTTCTACCGGGATGGCAGTTGCAACACATCCAGCCAGGACGTGGGCGCCCATACCGTCTGCATCCAGGTGACCACAGAATTTCTTGAATATTCCCGCTTCAAAGGCAATGACCTGTCGACGCCAATACCGGAATATGGTTTTCCGGGCCTGCAACCCGGTAACCGATGGTGCCTCTGTGCCGCCCGCTGGCTGGAAGCCGAAAAAGACAATATGGCGCCACGAGTCCATTTGCGCCGCACCCATCAACGCACACTGGAAATCATTCCGCTGGCATTGCTGCGAAAGTATTCGCTCGATCTGAATTAACCCGCCCGCTACAGCGCGCCGACTGGCGTTCACCCGGCCGGATATGCAAAACTCCCGCCCTTTCCCCGACCACTGACCATCATGTCTGACGCCCTGTCGCCGTTACTAGGCGGAAATCTCTCGAAACTCGTTGACGCGTACCCGCGCTGGGGTCGCCTGCACGGCGCCAGCCTGAGCCTTGCGCTCGCGGAGTTGACGCGCAAGCATCGAGGCCTGGTCGTCCTGATCACCCCCGACAGCCATACAGCCGACCGTATGGAGTTGGAAACGCGTTTCTTTCTTGCCCAGAAAGGCGATCAGCTCTACCACCTGCCGGATTGGGAAACCCTGCCCTACGATCTGTTCTCGCCACACGAAGACATCATCTCGACGCGGCTTGAAATTCTGCACCGCCTGCCGTCACTGAAAAGCGGCCTGCTCGTTCTGCCGGTCAGCACGCTGATGCAGCGCATCGCGCCCGTCGAGTATGTCATGGGCACCGGCTTCGACCTGAAGCGCGGCGACCACATCGACCTCGAGAGCTTTCGCCGGCAGCTGGAAAGCGCCGGCTATCGTGCTGTCAACCAGGTGCTGACCCACGGCGAATATGCCCAGCGCGGCTCGCTTGTCGACGTATTTCCGATGGGCAGCGAGTTGCCATTCCGTATCGACCTGTTCGATGACGAAATCGAATCGATCCGCAGTTTCGATCCGGAAACCCAGAAGTCGATCGAAAAGCTCGATGCGATGAAATTGCTGCCAGCCCATGAGTTCCCGCTGGATGAAGCTGGCATCAAGGCATTCCGACGCCGCTACCGCGAACGTTTCGAGGGCGATCCGCAACGCTCGCGTATCTATACCAGCGTCAGCGACGGCGCGCCGGTCGGTGGCATCGAATACTACCTGCCACTGTTTCACGACAGCGTGGCCACGCTGTTCGACTACCTGCCAAAAAATGCGCTGATCTGCCAGCTCGATGACATCACGGCGGAAAGCGAGCACTTCCATGCCGACCTGTGCAGTCGCCATGAACAGCGCCGCCACGACATCGAGCGCCCCCTGCTGGAACCACAGGAGATCTACCTCACGCCCGAGGAAACGCAGCAGCATCTCGAACGTTTCCCGATGCTGGCGCTGCAACACAATGAACTGATCGAGGCCGAGGGCACGCTGAATTTCGCCACCAGCGCCCTGCCGGATCTGAGCTTCAAGGTGCGCCAGGAAAAGCCGCTGGAGGCGTTGCAGACATTCCTCGACAGCCGCGACGACCGGGTACTATTTCTGGCTGACTCGCCGGGGCGGCGGGAGTTCATGCTCGATACGCTGCAACCGTTCGGCATCAAGCCGAAGACCGTCAACGGCTGGCACGAGTTCACCTCCAGCAAGGCCCGGCTGTTGATCTCGGTCGCGCCACTGGAAAAAGGGGTGACGCTGACGGCCGACGGCATCAGCATTATTTCCGAGAACCACCTGTTCGCCGACCGGGTCAACCGTACCCGCAAGCGACGCCGGCCCACCCGTGACGCCGATGCCATCATCCGCAACCTCACCGATCTGCACATCGGCTCGCCGGTGGTGCATGAGGATCATGGCGTTGGCCGTTACCGTGGCTTGCAGATCCTCGACGCCGGTGGCGTCGAGGCGGAATATCTGATGCTGGAATACAGCAACAACGACAAGCTGTATGTGCCGGTGTCATCACTGCACCTGATCAGCCGCTACACCGGCGCTGACGAAGATAATGCCCCCCTGCACAAGTTGGGCGGCGAACAGTGGCAGAAAGCGCGCCGCCGCGCCGCCGAAAAGGCACGCGACGTCGCCGCCGAGCTGCTGGAAATCAACGCCCGCCGTGCCGCTCGCAAGGGGCATGCCTATGTTGTCGATGATGCCGAATACCACGCTTTTGCGGCCGCCTTTCCGTTCGAGGAGACCGATGATCAAATGGCCGCCATCGCCCAGGTGCTGAAAGACCTGGAATCGTCACAACCGATGGATCGTGTGGTCTGCGGCGATGTCGGTTTCGGCAAAACCGAGGTGGCGATGCGCGCTGCCTTCATCGTCGCCAATGCAGGACGCCAGGTGGCCGTGCTGGTGCCGACGACGCTACTGGCACAGCAGCACGGCGCCAACTTCGCCGATCGTTTTTCCGACTGGCCGATCCGCATCGAAACCCTGTCCCGCTTCCAGACGCCAAAGCAGCAAAAAGCGATTCTGGCCGATCTTGCCGCTGGCAAGGTCGATATCGTCATCGGCACCCACAAGCTGCTGCAAAAAGACATCAAGTTCAAGAACCTCGGCCTGGTCATTATCGACGAGGAGCAGCGCTTCGGCGTGCGTCACAAGGAGCGGCTCAAGGCGCTGCGCGCTGAGGTCGATATCCTGACGCTGACGGCAACGCCGATACCACGCACCCTGAACATGTCGCTGTCCGGACTGCGCGATCTGTCGATCATCGCCACCCCGCCGGTCGAGCGTCATGCCATCAAGACCTTCGTCACCCAGTGGGACAGCAATCTGATTCGCGAAGCTTGTCAGCGCGAAATTCACCGCGGCGGTCAGGTGTACTTTCTGCACAATGAGGTCAAGAGCATCGAGAAAGCAGCCCGCGAGCTGGAGGAGCTGGTGCCCGAAGCGTCGATTCGCATCGCTCACGGTCAGATGCGCGAGGCCGAACTGGAACAGGTGATGCTGGACTTCATCCACCAGCGCTTCAATATTCTGGTCTGCACCACCATCATCGAGACCGGCATCGACCTGCCCAGCGCCAATACCATGATCATCCAGCGCGCCGACAAGTTCGGCCTGTCGCAACTGCATCAGCTGCGCGGCCGGGTTGGGCGCTCGCACCATCGCGCCTATGCCTATCTGATCGCACCGGAGCGCCGCGCCATGACGGCCGATGCGGTCAAACGGCTGGAGGCCATCGAGTCACTGGAGGACCTGGGAGCCGGTTTCACCCTGGCCACCCACGACCTGGAAATCCGCGGCGCCGGCGAACTGCTGGGCGAAGGCCAGAGCGGCCAGATCCAGGAAGTCGGCTTCAACATGTATAACGAGCTGCTGCAACGGGCGGTGCAGGCGCTCAAATCCGGCAAGATTCCCGACGCCCTGGAAAACCCGGCCAGCGCCACCGAAGTCGATCTTGGCAAGCCCGCACTACTGCCTGACGACTATGTGCATGATGTTCACGAGCGGCTGATCCTGTACAAGCGCATTGCCAGCGCCAGTGATGACAAGGCGCTACGCGAGCTTCAGGTCGAGCTGATCGATCGCTTCGGCCTGCTCCCGGAGGCGACCAAAACACTGTTCGAGGCGGCGCGGATCAAGTTGCGCGCCGCTCCCCTTGGCATCAGCAAGATCGACCTGGGCCCCGTCAGCGGCCGCATCCTGTTCGGCAAGAATCCCGAGATAGACGTCAGCGGACTACTGCAACTGATCCAGCGCGAACCCCAACACTTCACGCTGGACGGGCAGGAAAAACTCAAGTTTTCACTGCCGGAAGGTGAGGATTTGACGAACAACATCGCCTGGGTTGATAGAATCCTCGACCAACTGACACCTGAGACCACGACATGAGCGACGAACACCACCTCCCTTTTGCCATCGTCATCGACGGCGAAAAGGTCATCGATCACGACCGCAACAAGCGCCTGACCGGGCTGCAACGCCGCTTTCTCGATGAGATGGATCAGAAAATGGATCAGGGCATCCAGCTCGGCAAGGATCAGATCAGCGAGCCCAACATTCTTCAGCGCGCCCAGTTTGTCGCCAACACCCTGATCGATGCACTGGGCAAAGACAACGAATCGCTTGCCGCCGCCTGCTGCTCCTACCTCGCCCGGCGTCTCCCTGGCTTGCAGCAAGTCAAGGCGAAAACCGAAGCCGACGGCACGACAATGATCGAACTGGTCTTCGATCGCAGCTACGAACAGGCTGCCATCGAACAGCCCGTCAGCTTCGTCAACAAGCCTCACTGACCGGCCAACGAAACGTTACGTACTGTTGCATCAAGTAAACAGTTCAACAATTTTTTCATTCCCCTTGCGACGCGTGTCATAATAACCACAATAATCACGTTGCTCGTTCGAGTTCTCTGCAGGCGCGCGTGGGCGTTGCCCCAACCGTTCGTCTTTCTACCAGAGGCTCGGTCGTAAACGGCTAAAGCCTGCCCCTTGTCCAAAACGCCAACACATCCGAGGGATGACCATGTTCAAAAAGAAACTCAGTTCGATTCTCTTCACGATCGCAATGCCTTCGCTATTACCACTGGCAGCGCAAGCAGCCGATAACGACGTCCCCCCTCCTCCCCCGCCAACCCTGGCAGCCGAAGTACCTCCACCGCCGCCACCGATGATGCCGAAACCCCGCGACTTCAGCGCAATGCATCGCTCGTTCCAGCGTGGCCTGGAGAACGCCCGCAACCTGTACAATGCCAAGCCGCCATCGGCATCGATCTCAAACCAGGAGGCAGAGCTGAAGTGGATGAAGGAAAACCACGAACAGCTACGCCTGCAACTGCAGGAGATGGTCAAACAGCAAAGCCACCTGCTGAAGATGCTGGAAGAGCAAACCGCTCGCCAGAAAGCGGCCGAAGAGCGCTTCCAGTCATTGCGTGGCGAACGCGACACCATGCTGATGGAGCGCCGCAAGTGGGAGGAAAACAACTTCCGGGCTGATTTCTTCAAGCAGCAGATCGACGACATGAAGGCGGAGATCGAGGCCCAACGCAAGGAAATCGAAGCGGCACAGGCCAATCTGGATGCTGCCAAGGCCGAAGCCGCAAAAGTAAAAGAGATCGAAAGTCAGCTTTCCCAGGTCATGTCAGAGCGTGAGCAACTGGCGGAAAACCTGAACGCCATCGCGCAGACCAGCACTGAAAGCAAGACCATGGCACAAAAGCTGAGTGCTGAGCTGGAAGCGGCTCACCAGCGCATCGCCGAACTGGAACAGTCACTGGCCGCCAGCAGCGAAGCGTCTGCAAACTACCAGAGCGAACTGGAAACCCTGAAGGCACAGCTGGAGCAATCCGCATCGGTTGGTCAGAAACTGTCTGAAACCACCAGCAAGGTTCAGCAAATGGAAGCCGCGCTCGCCGCAGCGAAAGAGGCCGCTGCACGACAGAACGAGGAAACTGAGGCGCTGAAGGCACAGCTCGCCAAGGCTCAGGAAGATGCAATGGCATTGAGTGACGCCAACACCAAAATGTTGGCGCTGGAAACCTCTTTACAGGAAGCAACCCAAGCCGCATCCGACCAGGCTGCCGAACTGGAGACACTCAAGGCCCGCAACGCCGAACTGGAACAAGCGCTGGCACAGGCGCAAGCAGCCAGCCAGGAAAGCGCCGGGCTCGCTGAGCAGGTGACGCAGTTGAAACAGGAACTCGAAGCCTCCCAGACAAGAGCCAGTGAACTCGAACAGACGATTGCCCAGTCCCAGTCGTCCAGCCAGGAAGCCGCTTCGCTGGCCGAGCAAATGAGCACCCTGCAGCAACAGCTCGAAGCCTCACAAGCCAAAACCGCCGAGCTTGAACAGGCCTTGGCCGAAGCACAGGCAAAGGCAGCCGAGAGCGACGCGCTGAATGCCCAGATTTCCGAGCTGAAGCAGCAACTCGAAGCCCGCAGTGGCGAAATTGAAGCCATGAAATCGCAGTTCGCTGGCGAACAAAGCCGCTTTGCCGAACTGCAAACAGCATTCGACGCTGCCACGGCGAAAGTAGCCACATTGGCAACAACCGAGTCTCAGGTAGCGCAACTGACCACCGAAGTCGGTGATCTCAAGGAGCAAATCAAGACCCTCGAAGCAGCGAAACAGGCCTCGGAAGAAGAACTGGCCAAACTGAAATCAGCACTGGAAGAAAAGTCCGCTGAACTGGACAAGGTCAAGAAAGCACTGGCAGACAAGACCACAGCACTGAGCAAACTTCAGGAAGACCTCAAGGGCACGGCAGCAGAGCGCGACAAGCTGAAACTGAAAACCCAGGACAGCGACAAGGATGGCGTCTCGGATGCCGACGACAAATGCCCCGATACACCTGAAGGCATCAAGGTCGACGAAAAAGGCTGCGAGCCTGACCGCGACAACGATGGTCTGCCCGACCGACTCGACCTCTGCCCCAATACCCCGGAAGGCGGCAGCATTGACGGCATGGGTTGTCAGGCCGACGAAAACATCGCGCTGGAAGGTGTCACTTTCAAGCTCGGCACTGCCGACCTGACGGACGATTCCAAGAAAGTGCTCGATGGCGTCGTCGCCGTGCTACAGCAGTTCCCCGACCTCCGGCTGGAAGTTGCTGGCCATACCGACAACACGGGTTCGCGCACCATCAATCTCGCACTGTCAGAAGCCCGCGCCCGATCTGTCGCCAATTACCTGATCGCTCACGGTGTCGCTGCCGACCGCCTGGAGGCAAAAGGCTATGGTCCTGATGAACCCGTCGCATCCAATGTGACCCCTGAAGGGCGCGCCATCAACCGCCGCGTCGAGTTGCGCAGGAAATAACAGCGCTCTCACAGCAACAAAAAAGCCCCGGCCATGGCCGGGGCTTTTTTGTGCAGAACAATATCGTTACGCTGCCCACATCGCTTAATTCGCCTTGCCCTCCGCCTCGCGGGCGGCAACACTATCGAGAATCTTTTTCAGGTCAGCAGCAGGACGATAGCCGGGGATGAGATCACCAGTTTGTAGCAGGATCGCTGGTGTCCCCGTCACGCCGACCTCCTCTCCCAGTGCCATCTGCTCCTTGATCGGGTTCTTGCAACTTCCCTTGGGCACCGCTTCCCCAGCCTTGGATTTGGTCAACGCCGCGGCACGGTCTTTCGCACACCAGACATCTACCGCCTTCTGATAGGAAGGGCTGCCGATGCCAGCACGCGGATACATCAGATAGCGAACTTCGATCCCCGCCTTGTTGTAATCACCGATTTCATTGTGCAGTTTGCGGCAGTAGGGGCAATCGATATCGGTGAACACATAGACAACATGATCGGCCTTTTTGTCTTTCGGCGCGAAAACAATCGTGTCTTCTTTCTTGATGCTTTTTGCAATATCACCGCGTGCCGCGCGCCGGGTAAAACTGGTCAGGTTCTTACGATCGGCCACATCGATGAGATCACCTTGCAGCAAATACTTCCCATCTTCACTGATGTAGAAAATGGTTGTGCCATAGGCGACTTCATAGAGACCCTTGATGGGCGACGCCGTTACACGATCCGGTGTCTCGGTAGGAATGAGTTTTTTCAGTGCACTGTTCACCGTCGCCGGTACCTCATCCGCCATCAGGGCGGTGGCAGGCAACGCCAGCAGCATGGCAGTGGCCAAGAGTGTTTTCCCAAGCATATATATTTCCTGTATTCAGATGGTCGAAAGGCGTGAACTATACCGAACAAGCCCAGGCAGCACTATCGTACTATCCTCGTGGATGATGTTCTGCGTGCAGCCTTTGCAGGCGTTCACGCGCTATGTACGTATAAATCTGCGTTGTAGATATATCCGTGTGTCCGAGCAACAACTGCACCACCCGCAGATCGGCACCGTGATTGAGCAGGTGGGTGGCAAAAGCATGCCGCAATACGTGTGGCGACAATGTCGACATGATCCCACACTGTTTCGCATACCGTTTGACGATATGCCAGAAGTTATGTCGCGTCATGGCGCCACCGCGCCGTGTAACAAAGACCGCATCGGTCGCTGCACGCTGGTTCAATAACCGTACCCGAGCAGTTCGCAAATATTCCCCGACCTTGAATGCGGCTTCCTCGCCCATTGGTACGATCCGTTCCTTGCCGCCCTTGCCAAGCACCTGAACGACGCCAACCTGAAGA
The DNA here is from genome assembly GCA_964596975.1 of uncultured Thiotrichales bacterium. Taxonomy (GTDB): domain Bacteria; phylum Pseudomonadota; class Gammaproteobacteria; order UWMA-0217; family UWMA-0217; genus JALSHZ01. The sequence continues at coordinate 15,611 of CAZQXF010000029.1, forward strand.
TTGAGCTGCTCAAGTTGCAAACCGACCAGTTCACTGACGCGTAGACCAGTTGCATACATCAGCTCTAACATCGCAGCATCACGCAAGCCAAGATCCGTATCGAGATCAGGCGCCTGCAACAAGGCCTCGATTTCCGCCTCGCTTGGCGCACCCGGCAATTTTCGCCCCAGTTTTGGCATTTCGAGTGACTGCGTTGGATCGGTGGAAATCTTCCCTTCACGCAACAGGAAACCAAAGAACCGCCGCCATGTAGACAACGCGCGAGACATCGAACGCGCACCGATCCCTTCTGCCGCCCGATGCGCCTGAAATGCCAGAAGGAGCGCCTGATCGGTGTCGAGCAAACGCTTGCCCCGACCAGCAACCCACTTCTGCAACTGGAGTAAATCATTGCGATATGCCCGCAGCGTGTTCTCACTCAGACCGCGTTCCAACCACAGTATATTGGTGAACTCGTCGATCAATAGCAGATCATCAGACATATGGGGTAATAAAACCTCGGAATCGGGCATTCTAAAGGCATGAGCCAGATGAAGTCGCAGAGACACTGCACCCTTTGAACTCGAATTAACGACAACCCATGTAACTACTCAGCGCCCCAGCCCGCTGCGCGGTCACACACCGAAAAGTAACGAAA
>CAZQXF010000030.1:0-15826 GCA_964596975.1 uncultured Thiotrichales bacterium
CTGTGATTGTCGCTTCATCAACAAATTTCATAACTTGGCTTGCCCGCGATCGGGGGAAGAGATCAGGCCAACGGCCCGGGGAGAATTGCTCAAAGGATTTTCCGAAACTGCAACCAATTATAACGCAAAAGCCCCGCACTGGGCGGGGCTCTCAGGTGCAATAGATGTTGAGCGCGGGCTTACGAAGCCATTGGCTCTACACTGACATACTTGCGGTTCTTGACACCCTTGGTTCGAAAGACCACCGTCCCGTCGACCTTGGCGAACAAAGTGTAGTCCTTACCACAACCGACATTTTCACCGGGGTGGAACTTGGTGCCACGCTGCCGCACCAGAATACTGCCAGCCTTGACCGCCTGGCCACCGAAGCGCTTGACGCCAAGACGTTTGGAAATCGAATCACGACCGTTGCGGGTACTACCGCCAGCTTTCTTATGTGCCATCTCTAAATCCTCTTAATACCTGACAGGGATCAGACGCTGATACCAGTGATCTTCACTTCGGTGAAGTTCTGGCGATGCCCCATCTGCTTGCGATAGTGCTTGCGGCGCTTGAACTTGATGATCTCGATCTTCTTGCCGCGACCATGCGCATTGACCGTTGCACTGACCTTGCCGCCGTCGATATACGGGGCGCCAATATTGACGTCATCACCATCAGCCACCAGCAGCACCTTGTCGAACGTGATCTCATCGTTCTCGGCTGCGGCCAACGTTTCTATACGGATAACGTCACCTTCGGATACTTTATACTGTTTCCCACCAGTAGCGATTACCGCGTACATAAGGACTCCACAAACTCGTCGAAAAAAAGAGGACGGATCATACAGGCTGACCCAAAGCAGGTCAACGCTGCAATCGGGGCTGCAATCGGGGCTTTTGCTCTCGCATCGAGAGATGCTGTCTGCGTGCTCCATCGATGGCCGCGGGAACCATTCCACCGCTTCACGACTCTTACTAGGACAATGCAAGCGAATTCAACTGTACAGCTCAATGCATCCCACCACTTCTGATCCGCACCAGCCAGACGTCACCGTCTGTATCTGCACCTGTCGACGCCCGGATGGTTTGGAGCGACTCCTGCATGACCTCGCAGCCATCGACTGGGATGGCCCGCTCGAAGTCGTTGTCATTGACAACGACGCAGAACGCGAGGGTATCGCGGTATGCGAGGCGCTGGCGAACGGCTACCGCTGGCCACTACGTTGGGCGTTTGAGCCGCGCCGCGGCATCTCCCATGCGCGCAATCACAGCATCCGGCTCGCGCTGACATCCAACCCCGATTTCATCGCCACGCTCGACGATGATGAATGGCCTTCACGCCAGTGGCTGCGGGCCTTGCTTCAGGTGCAAAAAGCGACCGATGCTGACATCGTGGGCGGCCCTGTGCTGCCGGCATTTCCGCAACACAGTCCTCCCTGGGTCGAGCAGGCGCAGATCTGTTACGGCGCCAACCAGAAAGTTGCCGATGGCGGGCCTTGCAGACTCCATGCCAGCGGCAACTTCATTGCCAGAACCCGCTGCTTCGACGCACTGGCGCCCGAATGTTTTCCAAGCGAATTTGCGCACTCAGGCGGTGAGGACGATGTCTTCTTCCGCCGCTTGCACGCGATGGGCTTTCGCCAGCACTGGTCCACCCAGGCCATTGTCTGGGAGAGTGTCCCCGACAGCCGCCTCAGCCTAGCGTGGGTGCGCGACCGCATGATTCTGAAGGGCAACATCCAGATAAGAATGTTTCGCGTGCAAAACCCCGGCCTCCGCCACGAAACCGTGCGCTGGGCCAAGACCATGGCGCTGCTGGGCACAGGTGCCACCCAGTATATTGCGGGGCTTTTTCATGCACCCACACGTATTCGCGCATGGCTAAACCTTTGGCGCGCCAGAGGCAAGCTGCAAGCGCATTTTGGTCGCACCCTCACGCGCCCCGACACTTAAAAGGAAAACAATACCAATGAGCTTAGCACTGCAGAACGGAAAGCCCCCTTTTTTCAGCATCATTGTTCCAACCTACAACCGCGCGGATATGATCAGCGCAACCATCGATTCATGCCTGCAACAGACCTGGCACGACTTCGAGCTTCTGGTCATCGATGATGGCTCCAGCGATCACACCGAAGCAGTCGTCATGGCGATTGACGATCACCGCATCCGCTACATCAAGCGGGACAATGGCGGGCCGGCTGCCGCCCGAAACACTGGCATCATGGCAGCCCGGGGACGGTATCTTGCTTTCCTCGACTCCGACGACCGGTTCCTGCCAGAGAAACTGGCGCACTACCACGACCGCATCATGACATCGGGCGCCGCTGTCTGCTACGGGCCAATCTATGTCGATCGCGGTGTCGGCAAGATGTGGATCCGACCGGAATCCGGTATGCGGCAGGATGAAAATGCTTTCGACTGGACGTTCTTGCGCCGGGGTTTCTTTCAAACCAGCACACTGGTGGTTGAAACGAGCCTGGCACGGAAACACCCGTTCCTCGAAACCCTCTGGTTCGGCGACAACGACCAGTTTGGCATCGACTTGTGGCGCAGTGGCGCGCAGCTTGAATACATCGAAGAACCGCTGGTGGTCTATACCGATGGCTACGACAGCGACCGACTTTCGCAAGCGCCGGTGTTCGCCGCCACCTCGCCAATGCATGAGAGATTCTTCGACTGGGTGGAATCTCACCGTGCCGAGATGTCGCCGGCCGCCTATCTGGCATACCGGGCCAGATTCCGCTCCCGCCTGACCGCAAAATCGTCACCCCGCGAAGCCATCAGCGACCTGATCGCAGCTTATCGGGCCAATGCGCTCAGCGGCAAGGAGTGTATACGTCAATCAGTACAGACCTTCTTTCCTGATATTTATCGTCGCCTTGCTGACCTGGTGGCCCGCTACCGTGGCGTGCAGATGAGCTCTTGAAAGCCAGCCGAACGACGCACTTACTACTCACACCGTTACCACCGGATTCAACCCGTTTTTCAGGATCGACAACAAGCTACTCAAACGCAGATCGAGCAGCGCCAGCTCTTGATGCCGCCCCCTGACCTCAATTCTCGGCAAACAGCTCAGATGGTTTCGATGCGTCGCAAAAATATTGCCCTCGCGCATCGTCGTCATCGTCTTGAAGCCACAGGACGCTGCCAAGCGGAACTCCCGCGCACCAGCTGATCCCGGTCCACCATAAGGATAGGCAAAATGCGCCACAGGCCCACCGATATGATCTTCGAGCAGATGCTTTGACTCGGCGATCTCCCATCGGGCCTTATCGGCAGGAAGCCGTGCCAGATTGAAATGGTTGACGGTGTGGGCACCTATCGTCACCAACGGGTCCCGAGCCAGTGCTTCGACTTGCTCCCAGCTCATCGTGCGGTCAAAAAACTGTTCCGGATAGACATCATTCCGTTCGAAAAGCGCCTCGACGAACCTGGGGTATTCCGCTGAAGAAAGCCCAATGATCTTGGCGGATAGCCTGGCATTGAGCGTCTCCTTCTCGTTGGCATCAGCTGCCCTGAAAACCTGATGCCGTCCCCCCAAAGAGAACCGAATTTCTTCGCGCTCCAACAGCAGCGTCTCCAGCATGTGGTGCCAAAGCCTCATCGTCTTGTCGATGTAGGCAGTGGTAATGTAGACAGCAAAAGGCAAGCCACGCTGACGGAAAATCGGATAAACATTTTGATACGTATCGACATAGCCGTCATCAAAAGTAAAACAGGCGAAGCGCCTCCCCGTACCATTCAGCAACCGCTGGTGCAGCTGATCGAGCGAGATGATTTCGTAGCCCCACTCGATGACGCTGTCGATTACCTGCTCAAGAAAACCAGGGGTGACTTCCAGGCTGGCATTGGCCGCTATACGAGGCCCGCCACGGTCAGGCACACACCCTGTGTAGTGCGAATATCACACCTTTCCCTGAATAGAGCGGGCGTAGCAACTCGTGAATCGGTACTAATTTGTGTGCAGCTCTGGCTGCACGCTGTAGCGCGGGCGGTATCGGCACCATACTGAATATTACCCTGAAGGCCCCAGGCCGAGCCTGGCAATATTCTGGTTCGACAATCTTCAGGAACAGTGGTTCGGAATCAGAAGAAAACTATTGTCATCAATACAACGCCTTATCGACGACAACCGCGACGAACAGGGTCATACCCAGATAGTTGTTGTTAAGGAACGCTCGAAAACAATCACGCGGATTCCGTTGCCGGATGAGAAACTGCTGGTACAGACTGAACAGTGCGGCAGCGGCCAGACCAACATGCCATGGCCAGTGCAGCCCAACCTCCCTGCCCACCAGATAGAGCGCGAACAACATCATGGCCTGCAATGCACCGATGATCACGCGATCAGCATCCCCAAACAGAATGGCGGTCGATTTGACGCCAATACGTAAATCCTCTTCCCGATCCGTCATGGCATACATCGTGTCGTAGGCCGTCGTCCACAAAATCGCCGCAATGAACAGCATCCAGCCGGATCGGTCCGGAAACGCGCCGGTCTGCGCCGTATACGCCATCGGCACCGCCCAGGCGAAGGCGATGCCCAGATGAATCTGCGGCAGATGATGGAAGCGTTTCATGAAAGGATAGCTGGCCGCCAGCAAGACACCGCCGACCGACATCCAGCGCGTCGCGGTATTCAGAAAAAACACCAGCGAAAACGCCAGCAGCGACAATACGGCGAAAACCCCCAGCGCCTCGGCTGGCGAAATCAACCGCGCAGCCAGCGGCCGGTTACGGGTGCGCTCGACATGCAGATCAATGTCGCGATCCGCATAGTCATTGATGGCACAGCCCGCCGAGCGCATCAGGAACACGCCGATACAAAACACGGCAAGCACCGTCAGATCCGGCAAACCACGGGCGGCAACCCACAAGGCCCACAAGGTGGGCCACAGCAGCAGAAAAATGCCGAGGGGCTTGTCCAGCCGGTCAACTGCCCATAGACCCGCAGGCGGTCGAGTAGGCTCAATGGCGCATGTGTTGGTTGCATAGTTGCATTCAGAAAGGGGATGGTCGACGTATTATACTGATTTTGAAAGCTGCCTTGTCCCACAAAACCACCGCAGGAGACCCTATCAATGATCAGACGCTTTCTCGACTGGACACCGCAGATTGCAGCATCCGCCTGGGTTGATGATCAGGCCACAGTCATCGGCCAGGTGCGCATTGGTGAAGAGAGTTCGATATGGCCCCAGGTGGTGGTTCGCGGCGATATCCAGCGTATCGAAATCGGTGCCCGCAGCAATATTCAGGATGGCTCGGTATTGCACGTCACCCACGACAGCCAGTACGTCCCCGGCGGCTCACCCCTGCTGATCGGCGATGAGGTGACGGTTGGACACAATGCCACCCTGCATGCCTGCACCATTGGTGACCGTTGCCTGATCGGCATGGGCAGCATCGTGCTCGATAAGGCCGTGCTGGAGGCAGGTGTCATGCTCGGCGCGGGCGCATTGGTTCCGCCAGGAAAAACACTGGAAGGGGGTTATCTGTGGCTTGGCGCACCCGCCAGACGTAGCCGGCTCCTGAGTGACAAGGAACGGGAATACCTGCGCTATTCGGCCAGCCACTATGTCAAACTGATGCGCCAGCACGCCGGCCGCAGTGAATGCGAACGGCAATGAAGTTGGCGGGGAATGGTCCCTCGTCCCCCATGGATAGATTGCCTCGCTTTGTTACAAGACAAAAGCAGATTCAGCCAGCGATCAGATCATGACCCAGACACCATGATCGTATAGTCGCCTTGATTGGCGGTATCGACCAACATGATGAAGTAGTCGCCAGCCCGGTCGGCCACGAAGGTCACTGTCTCCGTCAGGCCTGGCTGATTCGTGGAGATACCCACTCGCAATGCAGTCGCTTCGGGCGAGTCGACACCACCCACCGCTTCGACGCGCCAGTAATTCCGCATATCCTCCAAACTGCGGAACACGAACAACTCAGGGTCGTCGCTGGCTGTTTTCGGCGTGACCGTGATCATATAGCTCGCACCAGCCTCAGCTGCAAACACGTACCCCGCCCCGTCTTCGGAGACGATATTGCCCTCGATCGCCGCCGCATTGACCGCGAGCCTGCGCGGGGGCTCCAACGCCGTTGGCGTACCTGATGTGCTTTCTGCCGATGTCGGCGGTGCCTGTGTTCCGGCCGACGTCGCGGGTGGCACCGTGGTTGCCAGTGCAGTATCGCTCGTCCCTCCAGCGGCTGCTGTACTACCAGCAGCCGTCGCACGTCCCAATGTTACCAACACAGGGTTCGCCGGTTTTGCGCTGGCCAGAAAGTTCGCGACATTAGCCTCAAAAGCCGCATCCGTTGGCTGATTGAAATCCACCAACGCTGATTTGCCCGCATCCCGGGCGGCTTTGTTGATCGAAATGCCATTGGCCGGGTTATTGTCGCTATCCAGCGTCAGCAGCAAACGGCGGATATTCCGCACCCGCTGCGTCTCCCTGCCGCCATCGAAATCCACTAACCGGATCAAGGGTTTGGCTGCAATACGAGGCAGGGTGATATCACCAATGGAAAAACTGATCTGCTGTCCGTCCCGATAGCTGAACTCACCAGCGCCCCCCGTCAACCCGCTGTTGCTGGCTGTCTTGTACTGCATGCCGAAAATCGGCGGCGCACCCAGCACCCCGCTTTTCTCACCCGTCAAAAAAGACCAGTCCTTGTAGCCGGTCTCCTCAGAATCGCAGGCGGCAAGCGCCAGCAGGCTGGCAACGAAAATAATGGCATGTCTGGAGCGCATATGGCTTTCCCCGGGTTGTCGAGCACCGTACTGTCGCCGTTCGGCGGCACGGCTCATGACTGGCAGCGATAAGAGTCAAACGTTACCTCTCGCCATCAGCACACGAGGCGATGGCGGAAGCGATCTACTCCAGTAAGACAGGGGGATTCAGGGGAAAGTTCGAGATAAAACCGGGCGCAGGGGCTGCGCCGGTTATTCTGTGACGGAGTGCCCGAGTGGGGGTAGTCCGGGTGACCAAGATCAATATTGTGGATAACTATAGGCATCCGATTGGTAGTAAGGCGGAATGTAGCCATACCCCCAAGACTCGTAACCCGGATAGTAGCCGCCGTCATAGCCATAGTAGCTATCCCAACCGCCATCGTAATATTCCGACCCCACGGCATCGCCATATCCACCGCCATAGCCGTAGTAGTCAGCCAGGTAATCACCGTAGCCGCTGCCATACCCACCGCCATAGTACTCGGCTCGGCTGTCACCCTCGCCACGCGCCTTGCCGGAACCCTTGCCACGGGCGCGAACGGTGAAATCGAGATCGAGTTCGATATCTCCCATGACATCGCCAACGCCGTCGGTCATGAAGTCACCCATCGCATCCGACATGCTGTCGAAAATGGATTCACCACGACCTTTTCCCTCGCCCCGATACCAGTTCTCGCCATAGCCATAACCATACCCGTAACCCTGGCCATATCCTTGGCCATAGGCGGAACCATCATCCCAATACTCATATTGACTGTCGTCATTCCCGAATGGAAACCAGTCGGCCGCATGCAGCGGCCCGGCAAAAAGCAGTAGCAGAATCACGGCGTATTTCATCGATTTTCTCCAGTGCAACGCTTGCGGTATCAGCCAAACCCGCTTTACAGCATGCCACGCTCGGCCATTGAAACGCAGTCATCCCCCACCACGATATGGTCGAGTACACGGACATCAACCAACCCCAACGCATCTTGCAAACGCCGGGTGATCTGCTGATCCGCCTGACTTGGCTCGGCAATGCCTGAGGGATGATTATGCGCCAGAATGACGGCCGCTGCATTCAATGCCAGGGCTTTTTTCACCACCTCACGGGGGTGAACGCTGGCACCATCGATGGTGCCGGTAAACAGCTCGGAAAATTCGATCAGGCGGTGCCGGGTGTCGAGAAACAGGCAGGCGAACACTTCCATCGGGCGGTGACGCAACTGCTGCTGCAAATACTGTCGCGCCCCCTGTGGATCGGTGAAGGCATCACCTCGCTGCAAGCGTTCCCGCAGGTGACGATTCGCCATCTCCAGCACCGCCTGAAGCTGGGCAAACTTGGCCAGACCCAAGCCCTTGTTACTGCAGAACCCATTCGCATCATCTTCCAGCAACGCCCGCAGGCTACCGTAACGATCAAGCAGCTCACGCGCCAGATCGACCGCCGACTTGCCCTGTATGCCAGTACGCAGAAATATCGCCAGCAACTCTGCATCCGACAGCGCGGCGGCGCCACGCTGAATCAGCTTTTCTCTTGGCCGCTCATCCGCGGGCCAGTCGATTATCGACATCCTTGTCACCATCCTTGAGGAATCGGGCAAACATATCATCGCCAGTACCGGTACAATCAGTTCAGTTTTCACAACACGGAATAATCCCGCGCATGTCTCTGCAAAACAGACGCATCATCCTCGGCATCAGCGGCGGTATCGCGGCCTACAAAGCCGCCGAGCTGACACGTCTGCTGGTTAAAGCAGGCGCCGAGGTGCGCGTGGTGATGACCAAAGCCGCCGAAGCCTTCATCACACCCCTCACCCTGCAAGCGCTCAGTGGCAATGAGGTGCGCAGTGCGCTGTTCGATTCGGCCCATGAAGCGGCCATGGGGCATATCGAACTGGCACGCTGGGCGGATCTGATCCTGATTGCGCCGGCATCCGCCAATACCCTGGCACGGCTGGCCCACGGCCTCGCCGACGACCTGCTGTCCACGCTTTGCCTGGCAAGCCCCAGCCCGGTAATGACCGCCCCGGCGATGAACCAGCAGATGTGGGCGCATCCTGCCACCCGGCAGAACATGTCGCTGCTGACACAGCGCGGCATCGCGCTGATCGGCCCCGCCAGTGGCGAGCAGGCCTGCGGCGACGTCGGGCCGGGGCGCATGGAAGAGCCGGCAACAATCCTCGCTGCGGTGAATGCCCACTTTGCTGCTGGCCGCCTTGCCGGGCGCAAGCTGCTGCTCACGCTGGGGCCAACCCGTGAACCGCTCGACCCGGTACGCTTTCTCAGCAACCGCAGCTCGGGGAAGATGGGCATGGCACTGGCCCGCGCCGCCGTCAACGCGGGGGCCGATGTGACCATCGTTGCCGGCCCAACCGCACTGCCCGAACCACAGGGCGTGAAGCGCATCAACGTCGAAACCGCCGCGCAGATGCATCATCACGTCATGCAGGAGGCAACGGGCAAAGACATCTTCATCGCCACGGCAGCGGTCAGCGACTATCGGGCAGCCAACATCAGCGCACAGAAAATCAAAAAGTCCGCTGAACAAATCGAGCTGACACTGGTCAAAAACCCGGACATACTCGCCGATGTCTCGGCCAGCTTTCCCCAGCTCTTCTGCGTCGGATTCGCCGCGGAAACCCACGATCTGGAAAAGCACGCACGAGACAAACTTGCCAGCAAACGGCTCGACATGATCGCCGCCAACCCGGTCAACGACGGGCTCGGTTTCGACCGCGACGACAACTCGCTGGAAGTGTTCTGGCCCGGTGGGCAGCAAAGCCTGCCGGTCAGCAGCAAGCAACAGCTCGCCACCGCCTTGATCGAGCTGATCGCCAATCGCTACAACAAGGACCACAAGCGCCATGCATCAGATTGACGTCAAGATTCTCGACCCACGCATCGGCAAGGAATTCCCCCTACCCGAGCATGCCACCCCGGGCTCCGCCGGCATGGATCTGCGCGCCTGTTGCGACAGCCCCGTTACCCTGCAACCGGGTCAGACCGAACTGATCCCGACCGGCATCGCCATCCACCTGGGTGATCCGGGACTCGCGGCGACGATCCTGCCGCGTTCCGGACTGGGCCACAAACACGGCATCGTACTCGGCAACCTGGTGGGCCTGATCGACTCCGACTACCAGGGACAGATCTATGTTTCCTGCTGGAACCGCGGCAACACCACGTTCACCGTCCAGCCCGGCGACCGCATTGCCCAGCTGGTGGTGATCCCGGTGATTCAGGCCAGCTTCAACGTCGTTGACGAGTTCATTGAAAGCAAGCGAGGTGCAGGGGGCTTTGGTCACACTGGCAAACAATAATCCTGTCACGGTCACGGCGGCCAGCAATATCCCGGTCGAAACCATTTTCCGCAAGTACGATATCCGTGGCATCGTCGATGTGACGCTGAACAAGGAGATCGTCCGGCGCATCGGACAGGGATTCGGCAGCACCCTGGTCGAACGGGGCGAGCAGCAGGTGATCGTCGCTCGCGACACCCGGCTCAGCAGCCCGGACTATGCTCAGGCGGTGATCCGCGGCCTGCGTGACGCCGGCATCGACGTCACCGACATCGGCGCGACACCAACACCGGTCGCCAATTTCGCCACCCACGCGCTCGATATTGCCAATGCCGTCATCGTCACCGGCAGCCACAACCCGCCCAATTACAATGGCCTCAAGCTGGTGGTCGGTCGCGAGCCCTGGCATGCCGACAAACTGGCAGCACTGAATCGGCGCATCATCAACGCTGACTTCAGCCATGGCGACGGCAAACTGGTTTCTCGCTCTGTCACCTCCCGCTATATCGAGCGGGTTGCTAACGGCGTACAAATCGCACGCCCGCTCAACGTCGCCATCGATTGCGGCAACGGCATCTCCGGCCCGGTGGCGTCGGCACTGCTGCGCCGCCTTGGCTGCCGCGTTCATGCACTTTACTGCAAACCCGACGGGCGTTTCCCCAACCACCACCCCAACCCTTCTGAACCAGAAAATCTCAAGGCATTACAGCAAACTGTCGTCGACCACCAGCTCGACATCGGCCTCGCACTCGATGGCGACGGCGACCGCCTCGGTGTCGTCGATTCCAGCGGCAAGATCATCTGGCCGGACCGGCAACTGATGCTGTTCGCGCAGGAGGTTCTCAAACAGCAGCCCGGCAGCACCATCATCTACGACGTCAAATCCAGCTGCCACTTGGAGCGCGTCATCCGCAGCGCGGGCGGCGAGCCACTCATGGTGGCATCAGGCCACGCGATACTGCGGCAGAAAATGAAGGAAACCGGCGCACCGCTGGCCGGCGAACTGAGCGGACACCTGTTTTTCAGCGACCGCTGGGATGGCTTCGATGACGGACTTTACACGGCAGCGCGTTTGCTGGAGATTCTGGCCAACACCACAGAACCGAGCTGCGACCTGTTTGCCAAGTTACCCGACAGCCCCTGCACGCCTGAAATCACCATCAGTTTCGGCACTGAAGAGGCACTGCTGGCTTTCATGGACGCGTTCGTCCGGCTCGATCGTAGTGGCGAGCAGATCAAGGTATCGACAATAGACGGCCTGCGGCTCGAATACGCCCACGGCTGGGGACTGGTGCGCGCTTCGAACACCACCCCGTCGCTATCTCTGCGCTTCGAAGCGGATGACGAGCAGGCGCTGGAAGACATCAAAGCATCGATACGCCGACAGCTGCTAAGGGTCGCGCCCAGCCTCGACCTGACGTTTTAGAACACCCGATCAGTCTGCCTGGGCAGCGACAGGGGCGGCCTTGCGCAACCAGAAGATGCCGAAAATCGATGGCAAAATCCCGAGGTTGCGAATCACCAGCCAGTGCAACCAGGCAGAATAGAACGATACCACCGCCAGCACCGACCAGGCCGCTCCTTCCAGCCCGTAGTGCGGAATCACCAATGCGTGCAGCACCAACGTCAGGACGAATGCCGACAGAAAAACATACAGGCAGCTGTCCTGATGGCCGGAAATGCTCAGCAGCTCGGCTACAGCGCCGGTGCCAGCGACGACCACCATCGCCACCCCAAGAATCACCAGCGCATGATAGGCCTGCTCGAATCCCGCACCAAAGATGGACAAGATCGCTCGACCGAAAACAGCAAACAGCAGGATGGCTACTAGCGCACCCCAGAATTTCATATGGGTTGCATGGGTGATCAGCCGCTGTAGCCCAAGCATGTCACCAGCGGCATGCAGCCGCGCCGCCTTCGGCAATGTCACACTGTCAACAGCGGTAATGCCAAACCCGATCATGAACGCGGTGCGAAAAGCGGCATTGAACATGGCCAACTCATCGGCCGGCAGATAGCTGCCAACGACAATCATGTTGACCTCGGAAAAGAACCCGGAAAAAAGAACAATGATCAACAGCGGCGACGCCGTCCGCAACCAGAGACGCGTGTCATATTGCGGCTCGGCCACGGTGATTTTGCGCACCATCCGGCGCCTGACCAGCAGCTCGATCAGAATCGCGAAAAACCCCATCACCAGCAACTGCAACAGCAGAACCTGATTGATATCGAGCCGCACCCCGGCCCACCACAATCCAGCCAAAATCAGCAAGAATGCGAAGGGCCGTAGCGCGTCATGCGGCACGACCGCCAGATCAAACCAGGAAAATGCCTGCGCGATAGCCGTGCGGAAGATAATCATCGCCATCAACGGCGCGGTGGCGATAGCGATCAGTAACGGGCTGCGATACTCGGGCTTCACCAGCTCATCAGCGCTGAGCACGACAACCGCGGCAACCACAGCGGCAACCAGACTCCCACCCAGCACGAACTGATAACCCCGGTGGATATAACCCCACAACTTGCCATTGTCGCCATGCGTCAGCGCATGACCAATAAAGCGAAACGACGCCGCCGGGAAGCCAAAACCGGAGACCACGGCGAGCATCACCAGCCATGAGAAGGCGTAGACATAAGCACCCAGCGCCTCTGCCCCCAACCAGCGCGCAATCACGACCTGGGTCAAGTACACACTGGCTGCACCCATGATGCGGAAAATGAACACATAGGCCGAGCCCCCGAGCAGACGAAAGAAATCGTGCTGCAGCAGCGTTAGCAGGCGCTGTTTGATTGGACCCATGTTCTTCTTTTTCCTCTTTGGTCGACGAGCCGACATCTACCCCGGATTTCTCACCAGTTCACTACGGCGGCCTCGCTACGCAAACCGGTGAGAATGCCGGGCTACGCGGTTTTCGAGGCCAGATCACGGGAAAAGTTCCCAGCATATCTGTACACCGATATTACAAGCACATTTCGCGCCACCTACACATAGTAGTTTGTGATGGGCATCGAACTTTAGCGTAAGCCTCCTGTCATATTGCTGTAACAATCACCGACACGGACGCTGATCACAATGAAAATCCTCTACGTCATCGAAACTTGCGGAGGCGGCTCCGGGCGACACCTGCTGGATCTCGCCCATGGGATGAGCCAGCAGGGCAACGAAGTTCACGTCGCATTTTCGCCACTACGCGCTGACCCCCGGTTTCTCAAAGCCCTTGCCCAGCTGCGCGGCGTGCGCCGCTTTCCCATCGACATGCAAACCGCTCCGGGAAGCGACGATCTGAAGGCGCTACGCCGCCTGAAACGCTACATCAAACACATGGGGCCTTTCGACATCGTACATGGGCACAGCTCCAAAGGGGGGGCACTCGCACGCATGGCGGTCGGTCGCAATGACACAACAACCGTCTATACGCCCCACGCGCTCTATACAATGAATCCACGGCTTTCCGCCATCAAACAACGAATCTACGGCAGCATCGAGAAGCTGCTCGCCAATATCGCTACCGACAGCATCATCCTGGTATCGGAAGAAGAACACGACCACGCCCGCCAGCAAGGCCTGCCCGAGGAGAAGATGAAAGTGATCGTCAACGGTGTCGACACACGCGCCACAAAAGAACTGCAACAGACCCGCAACAAAATAAGAACGCGACTCGGTGTTGCTGAGACCACCCCGTTGCTCGGCTTCGTCGGTCGGCTCGATGAGCAGAAGGCACCCGAACGTTTTATCGAACTGGCGGCGCGGCTGCGACTGCAACACCCTGATGCCCGCTTCGTCATGCTCGGCTCAGGCCCAAAGGAAGCATTGATCCAGCGCATCATCAAAGAATATGCATTGACCCAAACCGTCAAGCTCTTGACCGATGCCAGCGGGGAGGAGTTCATGCCTGCCTTCGACCTGTTCCTCATGACCAGCCGCTATGAAGCCATGCCCTACGTATTGATCGAAGCATTGGCCGCCCGGCTACCGATCATCAGCACTGATGTCGGCGGCGCCCATACCGTCATCGAGGAAGGGGTCAATGGCCATATCGTTGCCGAATCAGATGATGTCACAGCCATGCTGGAAAAAGTCTCCGCATTGCTGCACGAGCCGGAACGACGGGCCGACTTCGCCCAGGCATCGCTGGAAAAATCCCAACAATTTCAGACCGAGGCCATGGTGCGTGACACCCTCGATTACTACGAGACGGCAGCACAACAAGGCGCATAGCCCTTCACGACGCCTGAGCAATACGACTCGAAGTACCCATTCAGCAAGAGAAGAGCGGACAACTCACCGCTTTCAGGGAGCACAAGCGTGACAGCAACACAGACCAAGCACATCGAAGACACTTCACCAGACCTTCAGCCACTCGAGAAAATCTCCGCATTGCTCGACCGCGCGAATCAGCGCAATTGCCACTACTGCCACTGGAAAACAAACCTCGATCTGGACAAGGCGCTTAGCGGTATCGATGATTTGGATCTGCTGGTCGCAAACTCGGATTTTCCATCCTTCAATATCGCGTTGCTAGAGGAAAATTTCAAAGAAGCCGAAAGCATTACCAGCCGCTTCCAGCCGGGAATCTACCATTACCTTGGCAACGATGCCGCTAGCGGAACCTTGATCAACGCACATGTCCACAGCCGCACGATGACCGGTGATCACTTCATCAAATCCTGGGCGCTCCCCTTTGAGGATCTGCTACTGGAAGAAACAACCCAAGTTGCCGGGATGCCCGTTCCACGAAAAGAAGCGGAATTGATCATTTATGTCGTCCGCAGCATGATCAAGCACGCATCGTTGTTCGACCTGGCACTGATTCTGCGCGGCAAAAAATCGAGCAGCCGAGAATATGACTACTTGATCGCTGGTGCCGATCTCACGCGCGCGCAGGCGCTCCTCAACACCCACCTGCCGGAAATTGACTTTGGCCTTTTTTCCAACGCAATGACGTTGCTTGCGCAAAAATACCGTATTACCGAAAAGATCCGGCTCGGCATGACATTCAAGCGCCGCCTGAAAAAATACCGCCGCTACAATGCACTCACGCAAACAGCCATCACAAGCTATGCCGTGCTGCGCATGATCTGGAACCGGCTTGTATTTGATCACAAGCACATGACACTGCGGAACGGTGGACGCATCATCGCGCTGATTGGGCCACAGGCGACCGGAAAATCAACCATCGCCGCCGAGCTGAAGCGCTGGCTTGGCATTGAACTGGCCGTGACCACCATACATGCCGGCAAGCCGCCTCGGACGCTGGTGACACTGGTGCCATCCCTGGCGATACCGCTGGCCAGAAAACTCATGCCTGGCCAGGCAACCGTCAAAATAGAAAAAGACGCGGTTGACAACAATACCCGGCGCTTCCCGCTGATATTTATCATCCGCAAAGTCATGCTGGCCTGGGATCGACGCGCCCTGCTGCGCAAGGCCTGGAAAAAAGCACGCAATGGAAAAGTGGTGGTCTCCGATCGCTATCCATCTGACCGCGTTGGCGCCATCGATGGTGCGACATTCAGGGACGACGCAATCGATGCCGAAACATCGGCACTCAAACGATTTCTTATGAAGACCGAGCGGCGGATCTACAATGATATCCCCTCTCCGGACTTAGTACTGGAACTGACCGTATCAACCGAAAAAGCAATCGAACGCAACCGCAAACGAAACAAGAAAGGCCCCAAACAAACCACCGACTATGTTCGCCTGCGCCATTCGATGAAATACAAACCCGTCTTTCACGGCCCACCCGTAGTAAAGATTTCCACCGACGAAGATTTCCACGAAATGATGCTCAGGATCAAACAGATCATCTGGCCCATTCTGTAACCAGCGT